>JBGSIP010000144.1:0-1718 GCA_041742495.1 Planctomycetaceae bacterium | reverse complement strand
CGCTCGAACGGGGCGGAACAGTCGTGGTGCGATCGCCGCGCGGAGAACAACTGGGAGACTTGCTGCAGTGGACGGCTATTGAAGCGCGACCACTGGCCGACGATGAAGTCTGCGTGCTGCGGTCCGCGACCGCGGCAGACCTGGCCCGAGCGGCAGAACTGACCACGCAGGCCGCGGCTGAATTTCCCGAGTGGCAGCAACGAGTGGCCGAATGGACGCTCGATCTGGACGTTGTCGATCTGGAGTGGACGCTCGATGGGGGCAAACGGGTCGTGTATGTCCTGAATGGCCGCGGTGCTGCCACCACGAAACTGGCGCTGCAAGCTGCCGCCGTGGGCCTGGGGGTGATTGAAGTGCAGCCGGTCTCAGCCACGGGACTGGTGGCCCCGGCTGAGGGTGGCGGCGGATGTGGCAGTGGTGGCGGCTGCGGTTGCAGTCACTGAGCTGTCCGTCGCGGACGTACCCCCTGCATCGCGCATGATACGTGTCGAAAAGCAGGCCCGTGGTGGGCGAACCGTGCCGCGCTTGCAGTCCGCGACAGCAACCGGCAACCGGGACTATTCCGGACTCACGCACCACTGCATGCGACGGGCGAAGTCAGCCTGAAAATCGGGCCTCCAGCGATGGACGGCCGAGCGGGGATCGTCGCCGGGGAGATCGCGATACCATCCGTCGTCCGATTTCCCATATTGGCCACCCCACCCGGCCTGCGACGGATCGGCCGGGTTATTTCCGCCCAAGCTCAGGAAGAAAAACCAGGCGGGCGTATCTCCTTCCTTCAGGCAGCCATGCGGGTTGGGAGCGGTCCAGGTTTGGGTGGGATACCGTGCGCCAAGCGGTCCTTTGGATCGCACATTGGCCTCGACCCACGCCCGGCTGGTGAGCGATTCGTCGCCGCCCAAGTACATACCGCGATAAGTGCCTTCTCGCTTGTCGCGTCCGGGGGGTGCCTTGGCGAGCACGTAATGCATCCCGGGGAACTCGCCACGCAGCCAATCTGCGATGTGATCCTGATCGTTGATGTCGAAGACGCGGAATCGCCGGATAAAGTCGGCCAGTCTCTCGGCGCCACGTTCCGCGCGGACTGTCCACAGCGCCTGGGCCAGATCGGTCTGCCCGCCCCAGATGGAGATGTTCAGCGGCTGCGCTGGTGATCCTGCATCAATACGTTCGATCAGCCAGCGCGAACCTTCCGTGGAGTGCGAGGCGCCAATGTGCGACAGGCCCCGGTGCGGATTCCCCTGCTTGATCACCGCTAACAGGCTGTTCTCGTCGGGCCAACCTGCGGCATGTCGCAGTAGATGCGGACGCACTTGCCCATAGGCGCTCACAATCTCCCGGATCAGATCGGGCCGCGTGAGAGCCTCCTTGAGTTCGCCCGGAGTTCCCGCGGCGCTGGCAATCAACCCTTCGATCGAGAACTCAGGCGAGTAAAGCATCAGCCGGATCATCGACTGCTGGTCGTCGGGGTCGCCACCGATATCCGTCAGCACGCACAGTCGTGGTTTGTCGGCCAAGCCCGGGTTGGCGCAGGTGAGGATCAGGAGCAACAGTAGCCAACGCATGAGAGGGACCCTTGCCAAGGTGTCGAACATCGCCTGGGCGCACAGAGTTCTCCTCGCGCTGGTCGGTGAAGAATTTCTGAGCCGTCCTCCGCGGAGGTACAGCAGCCGCCACCGCAGGGAATGACGAACGACATTCGTTTGGTTCGGCCAGCC
>JBGSIP010000143.1:0-4834 GCA_041742495.1 Planctomycetaceae bacterium | reverse complement strand
CCGTCACGGGTTCGATGGCAGCGGAGCGACCCGCGAAAGTTGGCCCGCAGCAATTTGTCGAAGACTTGCTCCCCTTTCGGGATTCTCGCGCTCTGGCGGAGTTCCTGTCTGTGGATCGCTGGGAAGCCAAGTCCCCACAGCCACAGCGGGCCCCTTTCTGGAGCGCCGACTCTGGCTGGAGCTTCACGCGCGACACGGCAGCCTCACCACCGAGACCGATCGAGGCAGATAGCGAACCGCCCCCCGCAACCGTGCCTGCTACGGCAACTGGTGACCAGTCAAAGCCACCCGCAGATGCCGCAGAGTTGCCCTCCTCTGTCCTGCCCACCTCGAACACGTCTTCGCTGTTGGTTCGGGCCGCGGACCGGACGCCGGCCTCCTGGCTCGAGCGCTATCGCGACATCGATGAGAGCGAGGTGTTAACCCGGCTGAAGTCACTGGCACATCGCAAGTCCATGTGCGGCGTGAATGCGACGCTGCTACTCGCGCGCCTGAGCCCTGCCGACTGCGAGCACCCGGAGATCCTGCGAGGGGTGGCCTTCGCCGGCAGTGACGACAAGCTGGTTGACGAGGAATCGGGGCGAACCTTGAAATGGTGCCAGCAACTTTCGGCCACGATGGACATGCGGCTCGCCGCCGCGGAGGCGTGGGTCCGCGTGCTGCGTACGCACCATGCTGACCCCGAAATCGCACTGGCGCCCGTGGGGCACCTGCTGACGGATGTTCCGCTGACAGAATTGGCCGAGAGCCTGCTGTGGCGCGAACTGGCGAAAGACATTCCCCCGCAACGCATCCCACAACTGACGGCTGCCTTGGAGGCGGAATCCGCCGACTCAACAAAGCAGGGGGCGGCACGACGGATTGCAGCGCTCGACGCCTGTGTGGAGTTTGCAGTGCACCATCAGGACGTCTCCGCCGACGCAGCCGGGGTGTGGCCCGCCCGGTTGCACGAACAGCGCCGACATCCCGACGCAGCCGTTCGTCAGGCTTATGGGCGTTGGGTTGCGACAGCCCATCCTCCGCAGGCACTGGAACTGCTGCAGCAGCAGTTGCTCGATGCCGATGCCAGCGTGCGGCAGGCGACGTTCCTTGCAATTGGACAACTGGGGGGTGCCGCGGCCACCGACCTGTTGCAGCAACGGTTCCGGCAGGCAGATGAAGTCACCCGCCTGGCGATCGTCGCGGGACTGGCCGAAATTGGCGTCGATGCTCTCCAGCCCGCGATCAAGGACGAGTCATTTCGTGTGCGTCGCGAAGTCGCTCGGCACCTCGCGCAGCGGGAAGACGCGGCACACCTTACGACGCTGCGACAACTCATCGTCGATCGTCATCCCGAGGTTCAGGAGGCGACCGCGAACGGTCTGGCCGCGTGGACTCTGGATGTCAATTCGTTGCTGTTGTTGGGATTGGCCGACGGCAGTGCGGAGACCCGCCGCAGTTGTCACCACGCTCTTGAAACGCGCACCGGAAAATTGCTGCCGCCATTGCCCGACGACCGCAACGAGCGGCGAACGCTGGTGGAACAGTGGGCGGGCTCACAGGGCTTGAGTTTGCTGGATCTCGCTGGCTACCGCGCGGATCTTGATGCAAGCCTGGCGAGCCGGGAGCATCGCGCAGCCCGGCTCGGTGAACTGATCGACGCATTTGTGGCCGCTCATGCAGTGGACACTGCCTCCTCCGCTGCCAGCCATAACGGCTCTGCATCAGTCGAAACGCTTGATCACAATTCCCGTGCGTGGGCCGAACAGCTTCGTGAATTGCATCCGACGCCGGTCGAACTGGGACTTGTCGAACAGCGTCTCCTCGCGCTCCCCGCTGCAGACCGGCGATTGGTCATGCAGTCGCTACTGGCGGACTTTGAACCGTCGTTCGTGTCACTGCGCGAGCTGGAGTCGTCGGACGTACTTGTTCGCCGGAGTGCTGCGCAACGACTGGCAGACCGTGGCCGTGCTGCTTCGTTGTCTCCACTGGTTGTGCGTGAATTGGCGGACCGATTGACGCGGGAACAGGACGCACTGGTCTGGCGATTCTGTTTTGCCGCCATCGAACGGGACGTGACTTCCGAAAGCGAACAAATCGCCCGGCTGGCTCTGCAACAGCCGTGGCCCGATTTGCAAGTGCTTGGCTGCGACTATGCCCGTGAACATGCGGCCTTTGGCCTTGGTCCCGACCTTGTGCCGCTGTTGAGTTCCTCACGGCTGGACGTTCAACTGGCCGCCATTCACGCAGCCGGCGTCTGTCGCAACCCGGTGGTCATCGCCCCGCGCGATCAACCAGGACTGCGAACCCTCCTGCGGGATCGCAAACGCGAAGTGAGCACCGCGGCGGCAATCAGTCTGGTCCGACTCGGCGACGACGCAGGCCTGGCGGAAGTCATCCGATTGTTTCACGCACCCGAAGCCACGGTCCGGCGTGAAACTGCCGTGGCTCTGGCCAGTTCCGGGCAGCGCCAGTTGGTCCCCCTGCTGATCAAGACTGGCTGGACCGAACCCAACGCAGACGTCAAGACCGCCTTGGTGGAGACGATCGAAACGCTCACGCCCGCTCACGAGCACCCGCCGGGACTGGCAGCCGCCCGATCAACGAACGAGCGCCTGCAACTGTGGCTGGCGACGATTCCTTGATCTTCCAATGGGCCGGTTGATCGCGCGTTGGCTGCCAGTCACGGCAAACTGCCGACCCTTCAGCAAGCGACAACGGCCGACTCTGTCCCGGCTTGGTTGCTCCCGAGCGCGATTCTCTGTCACACTCAGGAGCGCGCGGCAGACACGAGACCGACGTGGCGCCGCAACCATGACAGAACATTGAACGCGCACGGAGAGCGCGCAGGGAGAAATCGACCATGCCACCTCAGGATGTGGCGTATCTGGTGTTTGATGTGGAAGCCGTCTCAGACGGAGAGCTGATCCAGCGGACCCGCTACCCCACGCTGTCGTTGAGTGCTGCGGAAGCCATCGCCCGCTATCGCCGGGAAATTGCGGACAGCCGCACGGATGGCAAGGACTTCGTCCCATATACGTTCTTGCTCCCCGCGTCCGTGGCGGTGGCGAAAGTCACCCGCGACTTTCGGCTGCTCGATGTGACTGCGCTGGATGAACCCGCTTACCGGCCTCACGTGCTGACCGCCGGATTCTGGCAGGGCTGGCGCCACTATGGTCGCCCGACACTGGTCACCTTCAACGGACGCGGATTCGATCTCCCGCTGATGGAACTGTGTGCCTTCCGCTACGGAGTCTCGTTGCCAGACTGGTTTAATGTCGACGCCCGTTCGTTCGACCAGTTGCGCAATCGCTATCATGCCACCAGTCATCTGGACCTGATGGATCTGCTGTCGAACTTTGGCGCCTCGCGAATGGTGGGGGGATTGAATCTGCTTGCCAACCTGATTGGCAAGCCGGGCAAGGCCGAAGTCGAAGGGGCGATGGTGCAGGACATGTTCGACGCCGGTCGGACCAGAGAAATCAACGACTACTGCGTGTGCGATGTGCTCGACACGTACTTTGTATTTTTACGCACGCGGGTCATGCTGGGAAAGCTGGCTCTCGAAGCCGAACAAATCATCGTGGATGAAACGAAAGCCTGGCTGGAGAGTCAGCAGGAACAGCGGACTGCGTTTCGCACCTATCTGCAGCACTGGGGGGACTGGCAACCCCCGATCACGTAAATGCCCATGCAAACTTATCACATTGTCACGTCGGCCGCGGTGATTCTGTTGTCACTCCTCGGCTGCTCGGACGCACCCCCACTCCCGCTCGCGGGACCGGACCTTGTGAGTCCCCCTGCGCCGGTGTCGCCCTCGGATGCGAACTCCAGTGCCGGCGCAGCGTCACCGTTAGCCAATCATCCCCCAGCGAGCCGTCAGGACGTCGATGCCAACCTCGCCACAGTGCCCCCTGCCGGCGACTCTGCGACGAAGCGACTGTCGGACGATGACTTGGCGGCTGCGGGGCTGACACGGCTCGTCACCGGGCAACTGGATGTTGTGACCGATGTTTCGACGGACGAACTGAGTCCCCTGTTGGCACTGGTGGACCCGTTGCTGCACAGCCTGCAGTCGCGATTCGACCGGCCTCCCGGTCCCGCGGTACGCTGGCGGGTCTACGCGATGCGCGACGTCGAGAAGTTTCGACAGGCGGGACTGATTCCCGCTGATCTCGCCGCGTTCACTCACGGCGTGTATCGCGATGGATCGCTGTGGCTGCGACTGCCGCGGCAGCCCGACGTCCGTCAGCGATTGTGGCTGCACGAATTGACCCACGCCTGGATGCTGCGGGACTCACAGTTCCAGCCGGCGTGGTACCTCGAAGGCCTGGCCGAGTTCTTCAGCGTCGCCGAGCGGTCGACCGAGGGACCAGAAGTTGCGACGGTCGGGGGCGTGCCACGCAGCGAAGAGGCCCACCCTGGTTTTCCTCATTTGCGTCGATTGGCGACAGAGGAGTTTCGCGCCACAGTCCCGCGGTGGGAGACAGTACAAGGTTGGCAGCCCGCTGATTTTTACTCCGACCGCGACAAGTACACCTGGGCCTGGTCGCTGGCAGTGGTTTGCGCCACACATCCACGATATCAGAGTTCGCTGCCTGAATTGGACCGGGCAATCACTGCGGAAGACTTTGAAGATCAGCTCGATACGCTCTTGGGGGCAGACCCGCGCACGTTCATCGCGGAGTGGATGTCTTTTGTCGCTCGCGCCACGGTCGGATATGACACTGTCCGCGAGGCGCTGGTGTGGGAACCCGTACTTTCTCCAATCGATCCAGCAGCAGGCACAACCACGGGCTGGCAGGGGGCCGTGCAGGCCGACCGTGGCTGGCAGTTCTCTGGGATCCAGGTCACC
>JBGSIP010000142.1:0-4533 GCA_041742495.1 Planctomycetaceae bacterium | reverse complement strand
CGGCATGTCTTCCACCGGCAGAATCTTGGAGATGACCCCCTTGTTCCCGTGGCGACCGGCCATCTTGTCACCGACCGAAATCTGCCGCTTGCTCGCAACGTAAACCTTCACCATCTGCAGCACGCCGTTGGGCAGTTCGTCCCCGCGCTTCATCGTGTTGAGCTGCGCATCGCGGGCGTCAATCGCCGCTTCGACCGTCGGCCAGGCATCTTCCCGCACCTTGCGGCATTCGGCCTGTTTCTGCGGGCTGCGGACGTCCAGCGTCTCCAACCGACGCTCAAACGTCGTGGCGAATTCCGCCAGGAACTTATGATCGTCGATCGTTCGCAGTTCGCGGCCGTCGTCGTCGGTCAGATGCTTGCCCAGTGCCTTGTCGAAGTGACCCACAAACTCGAGGAACGCGGTGGCGATTTTCTGGTTGCCATCCTTCTCCGCCTTCTTGAGTTCGTCTTCAAACGCCTTGCGTTCTGATTCCGACAGACTCATCCGCCGCGAGAACTTCTCAGCCTGGATCACAATCCCTTCCACTCCGGACGGGACTTCCAGCGATTCGTTCTTCACGTCTTCGCCGGCACGACCAAAGATGGCGTGCAGCAGCTTTTCTTCCGGGGTCAGTTCCGTCTTCGCCTTGGGCGAGACCTTGCCTACCAGGATGTCTCCCGGTGTGACATACGTCCCCACCTGCACCACGCCATCTTCATTGAGGTGGCGGAGTGCCTTTTCACTGACGTTGGGGATGTCCCGCGTGAACTCCTCGCGACCCAGCTTGGTCTCGCGAATTTCCACGTCGAACTCGTCGATGTGAATCGACGTGTAGACGTCTTCCTTCATCAGTCGTTCAGACAGAATGATGGCGTCTTCAAAGTTGTAGCCTTCCCACGACATGAACGCGACCAGCACGTTCCGCCCCAGTGCCAGCGTTCCACCCTGGGTGGCCGCCGTATCGCAGAGAATCTGCCCCTTCTTGACCTTCTGCCCAATCGTCACGATCGGCTTCTGGGTCAGACAGGTTCGCTCGTTCAGACCGACGAATTTCCGCAGCGAATACTTCCGTCCGTCGACTTCGACTGTCGTGGCATCGACATACGTCACCGTTCCCGCCTGCTCCGCCCGCACCGTCATCCCGGAGTTCTGGGCGACGGACGTTTCCATCCCGGTCCCAACGATTGGGGCCTCGGAAATCAACAGCGGCACAGCTTGCCGCTGCATGTTAGAACCCATCAACGCGCGGTTGGCGTCGTCGTGTTCCAGGAACGGAATCAGGCCGGCTGACACCCCCACCATTTGCGACGGGGCAATGTCAAAGAACTGCACCTGTTTTTGTTCGACCCACACCACGTCGTTGCGATTGCGCGCCAGCACGCGTGGCGGCACGATCTTGCCATGTTCCACCGGCGTATCGGCTGGTGCCACGAAGACCAGCGCTTCTTCATCGGCACGCAGCCACTCGACTTCGTCCAGCAGTTTGCCGTTCTCCACCTTGCGGTAAGGCGTGATCAAGAACCCATAGTCGTCCACACGGGAGTAGATACTCAGGCTGGAAATCAGCCCGATGTTCGTCCCTTCCGGCGTCTCGATCGGACAGATTCGCCCGTAGTGAGAAATGTGCACGTCGCGAACTTCAAAGCCCGCTCGCTTGCGGTTCAAACCACCCGGACCCAGCGCCGACAGTCGCCGCTCGTGCGTCAGTGTTGACAGCGGATTCGTCTGGTCGACCACCTGCGACAGTTCGCTACGGCCGAAGAAGAACTCAATCGCCGCCGAAACGCTTTTCGGATTGACCAGCGAGCGGGGCGTGATTTCCTCCGCGTCCTTGATACTCATCCGTTCCTGGACGGTGCGTCGCAGCTTCAGGAATCCCTTGCGGATTTCTTCCGATGCCAACTCGTCAATCGTCCGCAACCGGCGGTTACCCAGGTTGTCGATGTCGTCGACATGGGCCGAAGGATCGTTCGTACGCAATTTCTGGATGTACTTGATCGCATTGACAAAGTCGATCACGCTCAGGGTCATCTCGTCATCTGAGATGTCCTGATGGAACTTGCGATTGATGCGGAAGCGTCCCACCCGTCCCAGGCGATAGCGGTTCACGTCGAAGAACTTCTCGCGGAACAGATCCATCGCCTTTTCCAACTGCGGCGGATTGCCCGGCCGCAGCCGCTGGTAGATCTTCAACAGTGCTTCTTCATGGCTGGCCGTTGCGTCTTCGACCACGCTGCTCAGAATCAGCGGATCGGCGGGATTGCGGACGACCGGCACCTTCTTCAAGCCCGATTCCAGAATCCGCTCGGCCTGCTCCGGCAGGATCGGCCGCGCCGCTTCGACGATGATTTCCCCCACGCGGTCATGACCGGCCGGATACACAACGTCGTCCGCGGCATAGCACTTCTCAAAGGCCGCCGCGTCCTTCACCTTCACCTGTTCGACTTCGTAGAACAGATTCAACAGCGCCGCGTCCGACGAATACTTGGCATCCATCGCGCGCAGCAGTGTCATCGAAGAGAACTTGCCGCTCTGGTCGATCCGTACGCCCAGCGTTTCCTTCTTGCTGATCGCCAGCTCAATCCAGCTGCCGCGCTCGGGAATGATTCGGCAGGAATGCGTTTTGCGCTCACCTGGTTCGGTGGTCAGCACAAAGTCCACCCCGGGGGACCGGTGCAACTGGCTGACGATACACCGCTCAGCCCCGTTGATGATGAATTCCCCGCCACCCATCATGATGGGGAGATCGCCCAGGTACACCTCTTCTTCAATCGGCTGGTCCTTCATCAGGCGCAGCCACACCCGGAACGGACGACCATAGGTCAGCCGCAACTGGCGGCATTCGGTCGGCGAATAGCGCGGCTTGCCCAGTTCGTACCGCACGTACTCCAACCGGATCGTGCCGTCAAAGCTCTCGATCGGGAAGATCTCGCGGAAGATCTCTTCGAGTCCCATGTTGCGTCGCTGCGAAGGGGGAACGTCCGCCTGCAGAAACCGCGTGTAGGAATCGGTCTGAATGCCGGTCAGATCGGACAGCTCAAACTTGCTTTGAATCTGGCCGAAATTGCGGATCTCACGGGTAGCCAGAATTCGCTGAACGGGATTAGGCATCGCTGGGTCGTCTCCAGGCAAAAAGCGAAAATTCGAATCCGGACTTGCCGAATCAGCTTTGTAAAAGTGCGGGGTCTCGCATCCTTGTCACATTTCCCCGGCTCACTTCCACCGGCAACCATCCCTTGAGCCAAACATCAATCGCGAGCAACGGTCAGTCGCGTACTCTGTGACCGTGAGTTGGGATTGACGAACAGGGGCCAGGCGACCGACAGTCCCGGGCTGCGTCAGCCCGCGCGGTCAACATCCAGCCATCAACAACGGACCGCCCGGAGACACGTCGTCCGGATCAGCAGATCCTTGGACGACCGCCCACCAGGCATCCATCGCGGCGGCCCACCAACGGCTACCCTTCGGTGCCGCAGAATCATCACCAAGTTGGTCCGCAGACCCACCACGACACGGGTCGAAAGACCCATTGAAAGACAGCCAGGAGCTCGACTCAAACCACCCCGAACAGGCTTCGTCAAAGGAGCACCCCGTCTGTTGCTGGAACGGCTGAAACTCAACGATCGTCTGACCAAGTTTCGCGCCCCATTCCAAAATCGATATCCGACAGGCACTCTCGGCAAGGGAACTCACGGCCCGCTCCATGGCCTCCTCCGTCCCCGTCCCCCGCTGCCCACCCGCGCCCATTGGCACGAACCCGCGGAGGCACTCTCCTGCCCGCTTGCCTGTCCCCACCCATGTTCGCCGCGGCTCAGATGACCTGCACCTGGCGACACGCATCTATTCGTGAGCTCGCTCACCGCCACTCACGAATCACAGCTAACGGGAACGACTGACACGAACCTGAGGAGCAGAACCACACAGGCTCGTTTTCCCGAATCCGCGACCGTCAACGTGATTCAAATTCCCGCCCAGCGCTGTGTACCTAGAGCGACGATGCTCACCACATTCCGCACAGCCAGCCTCTGCCAATCGATGCACAGAATGTGCAGTCCGCCCGTATGCTCCGAATCCTCAACTCGCGAAAGACTGCCTGACCCACAGTTCACCCGCTGGTCAACAATCTCCTCATGCCGAAACTCACGAGTTCTCGCAAAGTTCCCAGCGTCTTCATGCCGGACACATGCAAAGGACAGGTGAGGAAAGCAGTCACGATCGCGGCAATTTGGAAAGTGTCGTGCTTCGGCCCGGAAAATGCAAGCGAACCGGGCGCAAATCTCTTTGCCCCGCCATCCTGCACTTCGTAGCTCACTAGTCGATAGTCCGGTCACCCGGCAGCCATCACCCCGAAAACACGCCCGAAAAATGGGCGCCGCTCGGTCGTGGCACTGCAGAGAGAATCGCCAAGTTTGGTCGGAAAATCTCGTCCCTACCCGCACGCCCCGTTCAGGTTGCAGTCGCCGATTGTCGCACCCCCCTTGGGAGGCGCGACAATCGGTCAGACAGCAATGTGCTTGGCGATGCACGAACTCGACGGCAGACAGAAATCCG
>JBGSIP010000141.1:0-1506 GCA_041742495.1 Planctomycetaceae bacterium | reverse complement strand
GGGAGACGGGCCGATGCCCGGGACACGCCGCGTCCTTCTCGATGCCACCCGGACGTTGGGCGGCAAATCGTTTGCGCCACTGACCGACAGTCTCGCATTTGGTACTCAGTGCGAGGGCAATGTCCTGATTCAGCCGGCCCTCGGCGGCGCCCAGAGCAATCTTCGCGCGGAGCACAAGTCGGGCGGGAGTTGATCGTCCACGCGACCACTTGAGCAGCGTCGCACGTTCTTCATCGGTCAATTCAATCGCCACAGCAACACGCGACATGGTCTGAGCCGCCCTGGCTGAGGCATCACACACCGGGCACACACCAAAAGACCGCACATAAGCTAGGCACTACACTAGGCCCGAAGATCGTGTGGTCGGATTTGAGGTAGAACGGCATTCGAGACTGGCTGACTATTTGATGGTCACGACTTGTTTTTCCAAAGAAACAGTCTGACTATTGCGAAGTGACGGTCGTGAACGGCGCAGGAATTCTCGGAAACGCGCCGCTGCATTCCCGGCCCCGGCGCCGTTCCGAAATTGGTATTTCAATTGCCGCGCCCCTTTTGAAATGCGCACCGCATATCTGGTCCCTTGCGCAATGTTCGCAAATCGACACCGAACGATTTGTGGGAAGAAGTGCTGGCGAGGGGCACCGCCGCCGCGCAGCCCCTCCCCCGGTTTCCCAAGTGGGTTGCTGTCTCTCGTTGCGCACTTTTCCCACGGCTGGGGCGATTCCGTAAACAAAGTGGTGGGCTTGGGGACTCTGTACAGAAACCACGGCGTCGGCCACGGTCAGTAGGGAGTCGGGTCGCCGTGCCGGGCCGCGCTGACCGGGGAGCTGCCGTTTTTTCCTGTTGAGATGAGGAGCCGCTGCGAGCATGTCGTTGGCCAGATCCCGTGAGCGCGATGCCGGTCTTGCTCGCGCTGATGGTTTGTCGGGCGATCGCGGTACGCCGAGCGGTAGTGGTGCGCCAAGCGGCGGTGGCATGTCCGGCGGGCTTGGAGTCGGCGGCGAAGGTGGTTTGACGACGAGCCTGCGGGACCAGCTTGTGGCGCTGGGGAATGAGAATCGCATTCCTGAGGCGGTGGACCTGCTGATCAAGACGGCGGCTGGTCTGCAGTGCAGTGATGTGCACCTGAGTCCGGCCGCGGAGGTGTGTCGGCTGGCGTGGCGGCAGGCCGGGGTGCTGTCCGTGGCGGCGGAACTCCCGCTGGACATTGGCCGGCGGATCATGACCCGCCTGAAGGTGCTGGCCGAACTGCTGACCTACCAGAGCGATCTGCCGCAGGATGGTCGTATTCGCGGCGGGAGCCTGGCGCTGGAGATGCGCGTCAGTACGTTTCCGACGCTGCATGGTGAAAAAGCGGTGTTGCGGTTGTTTGTCGGTTCTGGTCGCTATGTGCGCATTGCCGAACTGGGCTATGACCTGCCGTCGCTCGCGCTGCTGGAGCAGGGGCTGCAGGCGACCGCTGGCTTGCTGATGGTCTGCGGACCGGCGGGCAGCGGCAAGACAACC
>JBGSIP010000140.1:0-4861 GCA_041742495.1 Planctomycetaceae bacterium | reverse complement strand
CCGCAAAGCCGTAACTCCCAAACACTGTGGCCTCGGCGACTCGTGAGAGTCGCGGCCATGTTCAGATTCACGAGGGCCGCTTTCCGCCCGCTGAGACAGTCTTCTTTTCGAGCGACCATGACTGGGAATACACGTCCTGCCACTCTCGGCTGCCGCCTGCGGTGGTCTGCTTGCGCGCTGCAGTGGGTCACTTGGCTCACGCTTTCGCTGTTGCTCGTCTGGCCGCAGCACGGCGTGGCGCAAGTCACAGACGACTGGGACGAGTCCGGCAAGCTGGAGGCTGGTCGGCATCACGTCCGGTCTGCCATGCTGCAAGCCGCGGACGATTCCGACCCCAAGGCCGATGCCGCCGCCATCGAACGGGACCGCATTGCCACGGCCGTGGCACTGAACTACTGCCGTGCCTCGTTTCATCGCATCCGCAGAAATCCCACACAGGTGACGCTCGGCGAAGAGCGGGACCGGATTCTCAGCAATATCAACCTGGATGGCATTGGCGATGCCGATCTGGTGCGGCTGTATGCAGAAGTGCTCGATGAGATCGGCGATGCGCAGTTACGCGATCGCGAACACGAACTGTACAACGACCGGTTCGAATCGGCCGCACGCCGTCGCGTCGGCTTTGATGCGCTGGCTGTCAGCCTGCAAGTGGCCACAGCGCAATACCTGAGTGCGTTGCGCACGGGTGCGAGCAGTTGGTGGGATGTCCGCGACAACCGGTTCTCGCGTGACGTGGAAGTCCTCAAGCTCGAGCGCCAAAAAGTGGACAACTTCACCAAGAAGTCGTCGCTGTTTTTGGAGACGTTCTGGAAACTGGCCCAAAAAAAAGGCATTCCAGATCGCTGGCTGGTCCGTGGTGAAGATCTCGATCAGCTCGAATTGATTCAGGCCGATCCCAATCCCGAAGTGCGTCTGCGTCGCCTGAAGCGACTCGAACCATTCATGGAATGCTATCCCCCCTATTGGTACTACCGTGGCCGCACGCAGCAGCTCATGGGAGATCTGCAGGGGGCCGCCGACACCTATCGCAAACTGGAGCAATTGGGGGCCGGCTTCTTTCGACGGGACGACATGCTCGCGACGTCGTGTGCGAACCTCGCGGCCATCGAAGATCACTTTCAAGATCCTCGCGCATTCGCCTCCGCCCAGCGCGCTTTGGCCTACGACATGTCCTCGTGGCAGGCCAACCTGCTGGCGGCACGTGTGCTGGCCCACCACCACGATGCGGAACTGGCCGAGGACGCCATGCTGCGCAACCTGGATGCACGCATTGAACGGCCGCAGACACTGGTCGCGCTCGCCATGCTGTATTCGGACACTGGCAACACGTCGCAGCTCACTGCATTTTTGCAAGACGAAACGGTACTTCGTGAACTCCCGGTTCCGGTCGTGCTCAAGGTCATGACCGATCTCCCCCCCGACCGCATTCCCGTCAACGTCAGCCAGATGCTGGACCGCTCGCTGATTGTAGTTCCCAAACTGCAGTTTGGCCGCGATTCCATCATCGTTCGAGCGACCCCCAATTGGGGCCTCACGCGGGAAAACATCGCTCTGGCCAACGACTCAAACTCGGTCCGGGTGACAGAACTGGTTGCCTATCGTGAGTTTGTACAAGCCGAATTTGCCAGCGTCGGAGAACTCGGCTCGCCGTGGTCCTCCGGCTCGATGCCGCCGGTGGTCATCGCCCTGGATTGCGATCCACTGGGACAATTCCAGTTGAGCCTGGAACCGTTCGACTATTCGCGCGATCCGGAGACCACCGCCAAGATCGCGGGCAACACGGCAGCCCCCCGCTATCGCCTGGCCCGCATCCGTCACAATGATCGCTGGATCGCCCTGGAACCGGACGCCAACGCCGCCAAGACCGTGTCAATCGAATCCCTGCAGATCATCCGCTGAGCCACGGGCCCGGCGATGTGACTCGCCCATTGCGGTGACCCCTGTCGCCGCCTGCCTTCTCTCGTCGCACAGCGGGGGATGTCCACGCTGGCGACGAGTCATCACCGTAGTCGCAGCGGTTACAGGTATTCGTTGATCAGGTTCTCGAGGTACTCCTGGCGGCCACTCTTGTTGGCGGCGGAGTCCCCCTTTTCGAGCATGTAGCTCTCGAGCGAACCAAAGCTCGCCTTGCCCGACTCGATGTCTGCCCCGATCCCGGCATCCCAACTGGAATACCGCTGCTTGACGAAGTCTGCCAGCACCCCCTCTTTGCGGATGGCAGCGGCAATCTTTGCTCCCCGGGCGAACGCATCCATCCCCCCAATGTGGGCATGGAACAGATCAACGGGGTCAAAACTCTCGCGACGAACTTTGGCGTCAAAGTTGATGCCCCCCGGCGCCAGACCACCCTGCTTCAGAATGACCAGCATGCACTGTGTGGTCAGATAGATGTCGGTGGGGAACTGATCTGTATCCCAACCTAGCAGCAGATCACCCGTGTTGGCATCAATGCTGCCGAGCATGTTCTGGATGTGAGCATATTCCAGTTCGTGCATCATCGTGTGACCCGCCAGAGTGGCGTGATTGGTCTCGATGTTCATCTTCACGACATCAGTCAGGCCATTGGCCCGCAGGAAGTTAATGCACGCCGCGCAGTCGTAATCGTACTGGTGCTTGGTCGGCTCTTTCGGCTTGGGCTCGAACAGGAACTGCCCGCCAAAACCGATGCTCTTGGCGTACTCATGTGCCAGGTGCATGAAGCGCGCCAGGTGATCCAATTCGCGCTTCATGTCGGTGTTGTAGAGGTTCATGTAGCCTTCGCGGCCACCCCAGAAGACATAATTCTCGCCACCCAGTTCGTGGGTGACTTCGATGGCCTTCTTCACTTGCGCCGCGGCAAAGGCAAACACGTCGGCATTGCAACTGGTGGCTGCCCCGTGCATGAATCGCGGATTGGAGAACAGGTTGGCCGTGCCCCACAGCAGCTTGACCCCCGTCTCACCCTGCTTGTCTTTGCACTTGGCCACAATCTGATCGAGCACCCGGTTGGTTTCGCGCAGGTTGTCGCGCTCCGGAGCGATGTCGCGATCGTGAAAACACCAGAACTTCACGCCAAGCTTGTCGTAGAACTCGAACGCGACGTCGACACGCTGCAAGGCGTTTTCCACGGAATCGCTGCCATCATCCCACGGCCGCTGCATGGTTCCCGGACCAAACGGATCAGACCCCGTGCCGCGGAAAGTGTGCCAATAGCACACACTGAACCGCAGCAGTTCCTCCATGGTTTGCCCTTCGATCATTTCGGAAGGGTTGTAGTGTTTGAACGCCAGCGGATTCCTGCTGCGCGGACCTTCGAAAGAGATCTTCGGAATGTCGGCAAAAAAAGGCATGGTCGATGGATCCTGATGAAGCCATTCTCTCTCGCAGCAAAGACAATTGCTCGCAAAATTCGGTGGATTCTCCAGCCACGGTGCGACGATCGAACCGCGTGAAGCCCCGTAAAACACGGGAGAATTGGCCTGCTGAGTGTACCCGCACCGCAGACCAGAACCAACTCTCCCGGCGGAGGTCAAGCGAAAATCCCGGCCAGCAATTCCGCTCGCGCAGCCGTCATTTCTTGCTGACGTTGGCGCGATTGAAGTCCCTCGAATGGCTCCATGAAAATGAGTCTAACGTGTGACTCTCATAAACAATCCGGGAGCGGCCCCCGCTCCTCTCTTCACAATCCTCGCGTCGAGGACGCCATCGAATGGCCTGCCGATCACGTCACCTGACCAAATCTCACCAAGGGGCCTGCCATGTGGTTTGCTGAAAATTCGTGGCCGCAACTGGCCGTTTGCGCGGTGCTCGCTGGCCTGTTTGCCGCTCGTTGGATGAAAACCGGCGAACGCCGCTCCGCGTGGGCACTCGCCGCCACTGTCGTCGCGGGTGTCGCCTTCTGGGGCTATGCCCACATTGTGGAGTCTCCCGGCGAAGCGGTCGGCCGACAGGTGCGGGCTTGGCGGGATGCGTGTGCCTCCGACGATGTGGTCGCCACACTCGGTTTCGTCTCGCCGCAGTCTGTTGAACTGAGAGCCGCTATTTCCGCCGGGATGGCGCTCATCAACGTGCACGACGACGTCCGCATCACGGACCTGCAGGTTGAACTCAGTTCCGACCAGCGGCAGGCCCAGTCCCACTTCCGCGCTAACGGAATGTTCACTTTCATTGCGGATCTGACTGAACATCGGATTGCCACGCGCTGGATCGCGGTCTGGGATCTCACTGATACTGGCTGGCAAGTCATCGAATTGCAGCGGCTCAATCCCATCTCAGGGGAGCCAATGGGCATTCTCGATCGGCGTCAGACATGACCGGCCAAAGTTCGATGGCACGTCTTGGCACGCTGCAATCGTGAGATCCGCTACCACCCTCTCCTGCGAGGGGCAAATGGCGGGAATTCGCTCGGCATTTTCTGGATCGCCGCGCCGCCAGTGCTGGCTGGTGTAGGTTGCAGGGAGACGGAAGCGAAAATCCGACGTGGCCTGCTGCGCCAAACTTGGCGCGTACTCTGACAGCCGGCACGTTGACACCAGGAGGTGCTCGCATGGCGGTCGAGCAGATGGAAGCGATTCCCGGTAGCGCAGCGCGCAACTCTCTGCCCACGCAGCGGGTCGAGCAGCGCGAAACCGCGGCGAGCGATAAGTCCCGCTTTCGCGTCGACGGCGCTCACCAAGTGTCGGTCGCCGTCGACAGTCTCATTCTCGGCCGCGAGATCCGCTTTCCCGTGGTCGATGGTGCCGGCCTGTTGCTGCTGGCGGAAGGTTCCGTGATTACTGAAGAGTTCCGCCGCCTGCTCAGGCAGCGGAATCTGACCTCCATCAGCGTTCACGCCGCCGACGCCGCCCATATCAGTGGCGCGATTCCCGCCGTCTCAACGATT
>JBGSIP010000139.1:0-2644 GCA_041742495.1 Planctomycetaceae bacterium | reverse complement strand
CCAGCACCAGCGCGGTCATCCAGACGTCGAGCCAGCCGATGGGCGATCGAAAGCGGGCCCGCGGGTCCAGCAGCACCAGAATCAGTCCGATGGCGGCCACGGTCGTCCGCACATTGAAGGGGAGCCCGGCGACGTCCAACTCGATCCACGTTGGAATCAGCAGGGACGCCGCCAGCATCAGCCCCAACATCCGGTGCGCCGACGATCGCACGAGCCCCGTCGACCCGACGACCAGGCAAACGCCGATGGAAGCGAGCCAAAGCGTCTGCATCATAGGGACCGATTCCCCCCCGGAGGACGTTGTCTGCGTCTGCGTCGATCGACTGCTCAGAAACGCTCGCCCGTGCGTTGGCACACCTGACGGTACGCCGCTTGACCACAGACGTGAAGCTGCTTGCACTGCGGCGGGCTACCGCGCTGTCACCATCAACGAATAGCCCCCCAGCACGCGGGCCGTCCATTCCTGGCCGAAGCATGCCGCCAACTTGCGAGGCCATTTTGCCACCCGAGACCGCCACGATTTGGGGCGATCCACGGCATTCGGGGTGAAGAACCAGTCCTGCACTTCAAAACCGCAGTCCTTCAACAGCGCAAGTGCCGTGTCCTTCGTGAAGTAATGCAGATGTCCCACCTGTTGCCGGACGCGACTGATGGGCGTCCCTCGCAGCACCATCTGAGCATTCATATCCAGTGGAATATGAAAGAGGAAATGACGGCCCCGCGGTTTGAGTTTTCGCAAGAAGGAGAATGGATCTTCCACGTGCTCGATCACGTCGACGCACATCACCATGTCAAAGACGCTGTCGGTGTCGAAGAAATCTGTATCATAGAACGTCAGCCCGGGTGCACCGCGCGATTGGCACATGGCGAATGCCTGTGGAGAAAACTCGTGCCCCACATATGTTGCCGCTGGAACACGCGCCCGCAGTTGCACGAGAATCTCACCCGCTCCGCACCCCACTTCCACAACACTTTGCGGCTCGATCCCGCTGCGGCGCCAGGCCGTGAGGATTTGTTCCGCTTTCCACAGAGAGTCTTCCGTGTGATAAGTCGGGTTGTTCTGGGCGTAATGCCCATCAACGTACTGCTCGGAAATTGACATACACGCTCTCAGCGACTTCCTTGAACGGAAGCGACTCTCACTGCCAGCCGAGGACAGCGAACACCCACGTGTTCAACTCCCGGAGTCAGCCAGGGCCGCCTGAAAATCAAAGCCAGGGCGCGTCGCATCGAGAAAACGCAACGACCACGCCATCTGTTGCTCAAACAGTGCCAAAGCCGGACCTGCCAGCAATTCATCCCAGTTGCGGGCTTTCGCAGCGCGCACGAATGATTGCTTTTCGTTGGAACCCGCCGGGGGCTTCGCCGACGTCCGTTCCTTCTCCCGCATTCGGTCCGGGGTGTTGTCTGCGATCGCGGACGCGATGGATGTCGCGGGCAGCTCTAACCGCAAGAAGCGGGAAATGTTCTCATACCCGGCTTGGGGATCAGCGAGCAGGTCTTCATAGCGAACAGGCAAAATGTCAAGTTGGCCCTTACGAACGGCATCCAGCCAGGTCCGCGTGTGGTACTCCCACGTGCCGTATCCGTCGATGTGTCCTTGCACGAAGCTCTTGAGAAAGTCCGCAAACTCAAGCTGCTGGGCACGCACGCGCATCTCGTGGTGATAGTACGAAATCAGCACATCGCGGGGATCACGCACCAGCCAGATCGCTCGCGTGTAGACATTGCGAAACGGTTCGTGGGTCTTGATCAGTCGGCCCTGCTGCGGCAGTGTCGCCAGCGCCGACTGGTGATGCCCCACCGTCGGTACGAGCGAGTTCTCGTCGCTCCACACGTCGGTCGATGACTTGGCCAGCAGCGTCGCCAGCACAAACTTGACCCACGTGTTCCCCGATTTGGGGTACGACGCCAGCATGCAGTCACTGGGCGTCAAGCCGCGGTGCCGCCAGCTCACCAGCGCCTGCCGGGCAATGGTTCGCTTGAGAATGCGTCGAATGGGGGCTACGCCAATCATGCCACTGGCTCCGAGGTCGATGTAGTGCGCACCGGCCGGCGCAAGGCCGATGACAGGGTGACGACAAACTGTTTCAAGTCCCGCCATGTCAGCGGAATGGTGGTCAGCAACCGCAGTTTCCACCACGCCGCGGCCACGCACAAGAGGTTGGACGCAATGATCGTGGCGGTGAAGGCCAAAGACATCCCGACCGCTCCAAATGGTTCGGCCAGCCACATCATCAGCAGCACATAGGCGACCGCCGTCGAGCAGCGGATGACCATCAGCAGGTTCTGGATGCCACCCAGGCTCAAGCTCAGGCCGCAGCTCCCGCAGGCCAGAAATACCACCGCTCCGCACATCGCGATCTGCAGGGCGAGCGCACCCTCCCCCATCTCGGGGCCAAATCGCTCCAGATACAGCCGGGGGGTCAGCAACGCCACCAGGAGAAACGGCAGAGCCGTCAGCAGTGCAAAACTCGCCGCGCCAGAGAATGCGGTCTGCAACCGCCGCCGATCCCCCTGAGCGTACAGTTCCGCCACAAACGGCCGATACACAATATTGGCCATCAGCAGCGGTGCATTCATCAGTGTCACAGCCTGTTTGACGACAGCGAACACGGCGACCTGTTTTAAATCAACGCGCGTC
>JBGSIP010000138.1:0-4092 GCA_041742495.1 Planctomycetaceae bacterium | reverse complement strand
GCGTCGCGGCCGTCGCCGCACGTGGAGTGCCTAATTATTTCGACGATCAACGCTTTGGCTCGCTTGGTCCCTCACAGGAGTTCATCGCTGCGCCGTGGTGCCGGGGCAACTATGAACGCGCGTTGTGGCTGGCGATTGCCGAATACAACTCACACGACCGCACCGACGATCGCCGGGACAAGGCCTTTCTGCGCGATCACTGGGGTGACTGGCTGCAGTGCAAGGCGACTCTCGAACGGTCGCACCGCCGCAGCATTGTGACTTATCTGTGCGATCATCCCGCTGACTTTCGTGGGGCCCTTGCCCGGTTGCGACAGGATCTGCGCAGCCTGTATCTGGCTGCCTTCCAAAGCGGTTTATGGAACCAGTTGCTCAGTGCCTGGATGGCAGAGGCCGTCCCCGCTGCTCAGTTGGAATCTCACGACATCGGCGGAATCGCGCTGCACTTCCCACGTGTGACCGAGGCCGCGGTATCTGGTATGAGCGTCAAGGCCCCGGCCATCGATTCGCCGACCCACGAGTTGCCTGCCCACAACTTGGCGGCCAGCGAAGCAGACGGCTGGGCGGCCTGTCAGTCACTGGCCCTGCCGCTGCCGACCGCGCGGCAGAAATTTGCTGAGGGCGATCCGTTTGGAGACCGCTACACGCGCCTGCTCGCCGCTGTGGGCTGGGAGCTGCGCGAGATTCGCGTGAAGTATCCGCGGGACTCGTTCTTTTCGCGCGGCACGCGTGCCGGTTGGTTGCAGCCGGCCGATCTGTCCGCGACGGTATCCCCTGACGACCGCTATCCCCGGCGGCAGCAATGCCGACTGCAGTTTTTGCTCCCCCGCGGCAGCTACGCCACCATGCTGATCAAAGCGCTGCAGTTCTCCGCCCCCGAAGCACCCGAGTCCTGACGCAGCCAACAGCCGCCAATCAAGCTGCATCCGACGTGAAGCCAGCGGGCCAGCGAGCCACATCGCCGGAGGCTTCGGGGCCTGTCAGGGCGTGAATTACGCCTGCAACGGGGTGGCCCGGGACTTCTCGCAGTCAGTATGCCCTCTCACAATTCATGGACGTGGTCGATGAATTGTCGTAAGACCGTCGCGCGGCGCTCCGTCTCTGCAGACAGCAGTCAACCGCTGCCAACAACAGTCCACGCATTCTCGTTCAACAGGAGTCAATCCGATGGCAGTTTCCGTTCAGGGTCAGGTTGCTTTGGTGACGGGTGGCAATCGGGGGATTGGCAAGGCGATTGTCATCGCCCTGCTCGCAGAGGGTGCCAGCAAGGTGTATGCCGCCGTGCGCGACGTCCGCCAGGCGGCCGATGTGGTGGCGGCCGGCGCCGGTAAAGTGGTGGCCATTCCAATCGATTTGACCGATGCCGACTCGATTGCCGCGGCAGCCCAGACGGCCAGTGATGCGGAAATTGTCATCAACAACGCAGGTGTGCTGCGGACAGCCTCGCCGCTGGACCCCGGAGCCTTTGATGCGTGGCAGTTCGAAATGAACACCAACGTGCTGGGGCTGTTGCGGGTCGCCCAGGCATTTGCCCCCGTCCTCGCGCGCAACGGCGGCGGAGCCCTCGTGCAGTTGAATTCGGTCGCGTCGCTCAAGAACTTTGCCGACTTCGCAACGTACAGTGCCTCCAAGGCCGCGTCGTATTCACTTACACAGGCGCTGCGCGACAAGCTGCAGCCTCAAGGGACGCTGGTCGTCAGCGTACATCCTGGTCCCATCGCGACCGACATGGCCCATGACGCCGGTCTGGGCGAAATCGCAGAACCGCCGACCGTCGTCGCCGATGCGATCATGGCAGCACTCAAGTCGGGGCAGTTCCACGCGTTCCCCGACACCATGGCCCGGCAGTTTGGGGCCGCCTATGACAGTTTCGCCAAGCAAGTCATCGAGGCTGATCTCACCGCCGGCTAGTGGCCCCATCGTCGCGCACGACGGTCGTGTATTGTCTGCCCGGTTGCGAATTGCCCTCCATCGGGCGACGGCCGACACCACCTGATTCCGTCGACCCGACAGCGAGGTCGATTGTTTTTTGGCCCACGAGAGGGGATGGTAAACGGAAGTGTGTTTCCTCCCCGATTGTCGTTGCTTCGGATCGCCGCCCCGCTCAACATCGCTTGGCAGGTTGGCTCCGGGCACTGGCCACAGGCTCGCTTATGTCTGCGTTGTCCTTGCGTCGAACGTGGCGGTGTTGGCCGCGCGTCTGGCTGGCGTGTGCGTGCCTGGTGGTGGCACTGGCGGGAGCCCCGGGCCGCGCTCAGGCGGCCCCGCCGCAGCGCCCCAATGTCCTGCTGATTGCCATTGATGATCTGGCGTGTGCCCTCGGCTGCTATGGCAACACCATCGCACGCACGCCGCACATCGATCGGCTGGCGGCCACGGGGATGCGATTTGATCGCGCGTACAATCAAATCCCCTTGTGCAATCCCTCCCGGGCTTCGTTGCTGACCGGTCTGCGGCCCGATGAGACTGGCGTGTACGACCTGGAGCGGCACTTCCGCGACCAGTGTCCCGACGTGGTGACCTTGCCACAGTTGTTCCGCCAGGCCGGCTATCGCGTCGCCCGCACGGGCAAGCTGTATCACTACAACGTCCCGTCTGGCATCGGCACGGATGGCCTTGATGATCCTGCCTCGTGGGGAGAAGTCTTCAATCCGGCGGGCCGCGACAAAGCG
The DNA here is from genome assembly GCA_041742495.1 of Planctomycetaceae bacterium. Classification (GTDB taxonomy): domain Bacteria; phylum Planctomycetota; class Planctomycetia; order Planctomycetales; family Planctomycetaceae; genus JBGSIP01. The sequence continues at coordinate 1,420 of JBGSIP010000138.1, read as the reverse complement.
GAAGAAAGCCAGATCTTCATCACCAATCCCGCCGGGACACTGGGCGCGACGCTCAGTTGGCTGGCGACTGGCGGAACCGATGCCGAACAGACTGATGGACTGATTGCCAGTTGGGCCACCGAGTGGATGCAGACGCACGGACAGTCCGACACGCCGTTCTTTCTGGGCGTCGGTTTCTTTCGGCCACACACGCCTTACGTGGCACCACAACACTATTTTGACATGTATCCGCCGGAGTCCCTGCGGCTCCCTTACACGCCCGCCGACGATCGTAGCGATCTCCCCGCGGCGGCGCTGGCACAGAACTGTTTTGTGGCTCACTACGGACTGCCCGAATCGCAACTGCTCTCCGCGCTGCAGGCCTACTATGCGTGCGTCAGTTTTGTGGACGCGCAGGTTGGCCGACTCCTGACAGCGCTGGACGAACTGGATTTGGCCAAGAACACCATCGTGGTGCTGTGGTCCGATCACGGATATCACCTGGGCGAGCACGGCGGCATCTGGCAAAAACGGACCCTGTTTGAAGAAGGGACCCGCGCCCCGCTCATCATTCGTGCTCCGGCTCACCTGACTCCCGGCCCCGCGACGGCCGGACAGCCCTGTTTGAAGGCTGTGGAATTCGTCGACATCTACCCCACGCTGGCGGCGCTCGCCGCACTCCCGGCACCCGGACATCTCGCGGGACGCTCGCTGGTCCCACTGCTGCAGAACCCGGCCGCCGAATGGGACGAGCGCGCCATCACCCAGATTCTGCGCCCCGCCGACAAGCGACTTTCCGAAATGGTCATGGGACGCAGCGTCCGCACTGGCCGCTATCGCTACACGGAGTGGAACGAAGGCCGCATGGGAACCGAACTGTACGACCACGCGAGTGATCCGCAGGAATTCCACAATCTCGCGCTCGATCCCGACGAACGAGCGCACGCCGTCATCCGTCAATTGAAGCCGCTGTTCGATCAACGAGCACGCGGCACGCCCCCCGCTGTTCCGCTAGTTCCCGCCCGCTTGTGAATCACCAGTCTGGCGTCTCCGCCCCTCCCTCTCGCAGCCCACAACCACGAGGCACACGATGAATTGGCCATTGAACCGGGTCACAACCCGCCCGCTGTGGACGCTCGCCGCTCTGCTGTTGACCTGTGCGTCCGCAGCCTGCGGTGCAGAACCTGTCCGCCCCAATATCGTGCTGGTGATGGCGGACGACATGGGCTGGGGCCAAACCGGCTACAACGGCCACCCGCTGCTCAAGACACCCCATCTCGATGCCATGGCGGCCAACTCACTGCGGCTGGATCGCTTTTATGCCGGCGGACCCGTCTGCTCACCGACTCGCGCCACGGTCATGACCGGGCGCACGCATGAACGCAGCGGCGTGTTGACGCATGGTTATGCGCTCAACAGCCGTGAGCGGACCATCGCTCAG
>JBGSIP010000137.1:0-2360 GCA_041742495.1 Planctomycetaceae bacterium | reverse complement strand
GCATCAGTGGGATTCACGCAGTACTCAACTCGCTGATCCAACTGCAACTCACTCACGCGTTGGGACAGCTCCGCAGAAACCGGCGGCCCCGCCAGAATCAGGCGGGCTTCACTGTGAGCAGCCACGCGGGCAAAGACCTCCACCGTACCAGACCGATTCTTGTAGAAGCCGTTGTTGCCCACATGCAGAATCACGGGCCGTTCGACGGGACCAGATTCTGCAGCAGGACGAGCGAACTCAAAATCACGCTCGACGGCCAACGGACAGACACTGATTGGCAGCATGTGCCCGCTGGCCGTACGCAGATCACCGGCAGTCGACTCGCTCACACAAACGATGGCCTTGGCCCGGGACAAGCCTCTGAGGCTCTGCCCGATCAAAAAGCGAGCCGCGCGGCCTGGCGTCGGTGCGGCGAAACGTCCTTGCAACTGAAGGTAGGGAATCACGTCGTGTGATGTGACCAGCGTCCGTCCGGACGGCAACCAGCGTGCCAGGTATCCATAGCTGCCGTCTGTGAGATGCAGCAAATCGAAATTCTGAGCGGCGAGCCTGCGCGTTCTGAAAGTGACGATCGCATGATGCGCCCAAGATCGAAACCTGATCGGCCAGCGTTCCAGTTCGCCCTGGCTCGGTCCGATGAATACGCGAGACAGACTGATCTCAGCGTCGTCGGCGAAAGCCGCCGCCAGTTGTGCGCCATACCGCATCATGCTGCCGGGATGTTGTGGGCAAGCAGTCTCCACGAGAGCCACGCGCATTATGGCAGCACCTTGTTGAGCCTGTTGCCGCGAGCGTAACCTTTGGCTGAACGGCGGCCCGCGTCACACCACATCGAACTGTGAATTGCTCCGCTCCAGCAAGAGTCGATGCGGCCATGCGCGATTGTCGACGGCAAGGCACCAAGCACCCATAAGCGAGTGGCAGCTAACGGCCCGTTGAACCACCGTCACCCGAAGCCACATTGAGTGCCACGGTGCGGCCACGGATCAACATGTAGTTGATGAACTCGAAACTTGTCTGTTCACGCGGCAATCAACCCGCCGGAGGTCGGTGACCCACCAATCGCTGCCGGGTGGGCTGTGGGAACGGGGTTGCCGGCGCCGCGTTGGGCATTCGCTGTGGGGCCGACACCACGACGCCAATCAAGAGCCCGATGAGCCCCAGAATCACTGGATCCCCGCTATAGGCCTGGTGCGAAACAATGAAACTGGCGAAATTCGCGAACGCCACAGCCATGATGCCCGAGACGATGAGCGTCACTCCGGGAACCGGCAGGCTGTTCCTCACCCGCTGGAAGAGCCCCCGCAGCATGATGATACCGCTGACCGCGGCGAGAAACGTGCCCAGTAGTCCCAGCTCCACAATGATCTTACCAATGCCATCCTCCTGCCAACTCCCTTTGACACCCGCGTAATAGTTTCCTTGTGCTGCGGCACCGAGTCCTTTGCCCAACACCCCAGCCTGCTGCAGTGTGGTCATCGGAATCGACCAGAATGACGCGGCCCCCCGGTCAAACGCCTCGCGACTCACGAGTGTCGACGCATAGTCCGTATAGCGATCATCCCCTTCCTGCTGCCAGATCGCCAATCCCGCCACACCCACAATCAACCCGACGACCAGGATCCCTGAGACGAGTCTCGATTTCTTCAGCATCCCCATCTGTTGTTGAATGACAAACAGGGAGACGAGGAACGCGACAGGCACTCCGATCATCTTTCGCCGTCCGCACAGCAACAATGCGCCGACTCCGATGAGCAGGCAAAGCATCCACAGCGGACGCTGGCTTCTCTTTCCGTGCAAAGCAAGCAGAATGGAGAACATGATTGTGTGTGCGGCGTGCAGTCCCAGAATGTCCGGACTGCGATAGATGCCGCAGATGAGCGGGACGGTGAATCCGTCCCGGTAGCGAATCCATTCCACTTGAATGCCGCCAAGTGCTCCGGAAGACACTCCACGGTACTCGGCGACCGCAGAAAGGAGAAACACCGCATTCACGCCCACGTAAACCTTCAACAGCGTCCAGAAGTCTTCTTCACGACGAATGTACACCGCGCCAAGGGCCAGGGCGAGAAACGGGGCGATGAAGAAGGCCATGCCCAAGGCTGCAATTTTGTATCCGCCGACGTAAGTCAGTGAAGAGACGGCCGCCGCGGGAACGGTGGCCAACATCATCAGCACAAACGCAGATTTGATGCTGGCTACGCTCTCAATGGTTGACATCACTCGTCCGCCATGCCGGGCCACCGCACCCAGAAACAGTGCTGGCCACACCAGATTAGGCAGCAGGGTAATCACGACGGATTGAGGTGGAATGCCCAACGACTCCACGCTATGCAGCTTTCGGACGGGGTCCCGCACCA
>JBGSIP010000136.1:0-2672 GCA_041742495.1 Planctomycetaceae bacterium | reverse complement strand
GATTTCGGCTGGCGGGAGAATTGCTGGCCGCCGATCACGGCCTGATCCCCACGCTGCTGCCGGAACTGTTGCGCGAAGCGGGCAGGCTCAAAGCGGGCACCACTTATGGCCACGAGCTGGTGCGCGACTGTTTGCCGGAGTCGCTGCCGACTCTCATGGCGGTGGTGCTGGGTGAGGAGAGCGAGGCAGTGTGGCCTGCTGAGGCGATCCTGGGTAGTCACCGAAGCGAGTCTGAAGCCTTGCTGGTGGCTGCGTTGTCGTCTTCGGCGAGTCCCGCCGGACGCAGCCGCGTGGCTCGCCTGCTGGGTGCGTTCGCCAAGCCGCATTCTCCTGCGGCGATAGGAGCCCTTAGCGGCGCATTGTTGGACCCTTCTCAGGAGGTGCGAATGGCTGCGGCCATGAGCCTGGCGGAGATTGGTGGCAGCCGCTCGGGGGGGGCGTACACGCAATTGGCCCATGAATTCGCGTCGCTGTCACCGGTAGAGCGGCAACGTCTCCTGATGCACACCAAGATGTCTGTGCAGGCCAAGCCGCTGCTGGAACTGGCCATCCAGGACCAAGAACTGAGTGTGCGGTTTCAGGCAGCGATGGCGGATACGCGACCGAAGACGCTGTCAGACCAGGTGAGGCAGGCTGTGTTTCTGGAATGCTTGTCTGGCGAGCGCACCGACTTTCAACTTCAGGCTGCGACTGAGCTGGTTGCCATGGGAGCAGCCGGGCGTCAGGCGCTGCCGCTCATTCTGGCTGCTGAGCAGAGGGTCACGGAGCCGCGCGAGAAGTGCCTGTTCGCGCTTCTGGTGCTGCACTACGAACCGCAGTTGATTGCGGATCGATTGCCCATGTTGTTGCCAGAGCTCTTGCGCGGTTCTGGGTATCACCAGGTTCGCGGTCGCATTCTGAGGGCGATCGGAAACGCGGGACCCGCCGCCGAGGGTGCGGCGGGAGCCCTCAGGGAATTGATTGCCAGAGAGCGCGAAATCCACCGGTATTCGGCGGCGATCGCCTTGGCGAAGGTCTCACCTGCCGATCGTCCAGCGGCGTTGGAGGTCCTGCGCGGCGGGTTACGATCCCAGTGGCGATTGGGATACGACGACACCGATGAGTGGGACGACTTGGGCGACGTGTGCGGGCCGCTGCTGCCAGATTTGCAACGCGCATTGACATCGACTCAGCCCCGGGAGGTGAGCTTGGCGCTGAACCTGTTGGCAGGCATGGGGCCAGCGGCGAAAGACGCACTGCCTGAACTGGAACAGTTGCGGCAGCAACCTGGCGATCTCAGTCCCCAGCGAATTGCCCAGACCATCGCCCGCATCAAGGGGGTCCCGATCAACGGGCTCGACAGCCCGAATCAGGGCTCGGAAGAGTGAGACAGGGCCGGCGCGTCGAACCGTCCGCAGCCACAGGGTCTGTCGCGCCGGGCGTTATGGCACCCCGGAAATTGCCGAAGGTGGGACTCGAACCCACACGTCCTGGAAGGGACACTGGATTTTGAATCCAGCGCGTCTGCCGATTCCGCCACTTCGGCCTGTTGGGGCAACAGGATCTGGCCGGCTGCCACGCAGTGCGTCGCCCGTTCCCAGAAGCCGACATAATACCCGCGGCGCGGCGAAGGTCAACGGGGTCGGTCGGAACAGGCTGTCAGGACCACAGTTTTGACGTCAGACGCACCTGATTCTGCAGTCCCTGCTGGCGAATTTCATCCGCAAACGTGGGGCGGGCTCCGGTCGGTTCCAGTTCGGCCTTGAGTCGATGGTCGGCCGTTTTTCCCACCAGCCGGCTGACGAACAGATCCTGCCACTGGTACTGCTGGGCTCCGTCCAGACCGTGAGCCTCTGCGATGCGAGTGACTTTGCGCGAGCCATCCTCGGTGAAGCGTGTCAGCTGCACCACCAGATGAATCGCGGAGGCGACCTGCGCCCGTGCGACATAGACGGGAATGTCCACATCGGACATCAGGGAGAGGGTCTCGAGCCGCATCAGGGCGTCACGGGGGGTCGTGGCGTGAACGGTCGTCATGCTGCCGGCGTGACCGCTGATCATGGATTGAACCATGTCCAGTGCTTCGCCGCCGCGGACTTCGCCAACGATGACGCGATCGGGACGCATCCGCAACGAGGCGACAAACAACTGGCGGATGGAGACCCCGCCACGTCCCAGGTTGTCGGCCTGTTGCGACTCCAGATACAGCGTGTGTGGCTGTCCCAGGCGCAATTCGCTGCTGTCTTCAATGACGACAATCCGTTCGTCAGCGGGAATGGCTGTGGAGAGCGCGTTCAGAAAGGTCGTCTTGCCCGTGCCGGTACCGCCAGCGACGAGAATGTTCTTGCGCAGACGGACGGCGAGGCGAAGAAATTCTGCGGCCGACTCCGAGAGACTGCCCAACGCAACAAAGTCTTCGAGACGATAGACGTCCCGTTTGAATTTGCGGATGGTGAGGTAGCAGCCCAGGCGCGCGCTGGGGGGAATGACAGCGTGGACGCGACTGCCGTCGGGCATACGGGCGTCGAGAATGGGCCGGTTCTCGTCGATTTCGCGGCCGACATATTGGGCGACGTTGTGAATGGCCGATCGCAGAGCGTCTTCGGAGGCAAACCGGACTTCGGTCCGCAACAGGCGACCAGCCCGTTCGATGTACACTTCAAATGGGCCGTTGACCATCACTTCGGTGACGC
>JBGSIP010000135.1:0-3058 GCA_041742495.1 Planctomycetaceae bacterium | reverse complement strand
GGCAGAAATTCGGCCGGCCGTGGCACACGCCGCTTTAGCAGGGCATGCGCCACCATTTGCTCGGCCAGCATACCCAGATCCCAACCGGCGGCAGCCGCCGCCTTTGGTGCCAGACTGTGATCGGTCATGCCGGGTATGGTGTTCACTTCCAGTACATACGGCTGGCCGCTGGCATCGCACCGCAAATCGACACGGGCCAAGCCTTCGCAACCCAGGCTGCGACAGGCCCGCAACGCATAGTCCTGCAACGTGTCGATCAGCGGATCGCTCGCCGCAGCCGCCAGATCATACACCGTGGCGTCATCGCGGTACTTGGCATGATAATCGAACAGGGCGCGGCCCGGTTGCACACGGATCGGCGCAAAGGCTTCGTCCCCCAGCACGGCCACCGTCCATTCGTCTCCCAGAACAGCGCGCTCCAGTAACCCTTCACGGTCGTAGGTGAAGCAGGACGCCAGCGCCGCGGCGAGATCCTGTGGCCGCTGCACCAGCGATACGCCAATGCTCGAACCTTGTCCGTCCGGCTTGACGATCAACGGGAAACCCAGCCGATGTGCGCGGGCAAAGATCTCCGGCGGGCGCATGTCGATGTTGATTTCGATTCCTGCCGGGGTCGGCAGGTCAGCCGCCAGAAAAGATCCCTTGGCAACCAGCTTGGAAAAAGCCCGCGCCGATGCCTGGGCGTTACTGCCGGTGAACGGAATGTGCCGGGCTTCCAGCCAGCGCTGCACCTGACCGTCCTCGCCAAATTCTCCATGCAGGGCAATCACCACCGCATCCACGGCGGCCAGATTCAGCCGGTTGAGGTCGCAATTTGAAGGGTCGACTTCTTCCACCCAGTGCCCGCGGCCGCGCAGCGCAGCCGCAACCGCGGCACCACTGGCCAGACTGATGGATCGCTCGGATGATCGTCCCCCCATCAACACAACCAGCCGCTGGGGAGGCAGTTCCGGTTCCGGAAAAACGGGCACGAGAGACTCGCTCGAGGGTGAACAGGATTCACAGGTGACAAACCGCTTTGCGAAACGCCAGCGGGACACCGGACGCGTGATTCCAGCAAATCGGGGCGGAACACGGAAAGACCAATGCCGCCGCCGCGGGAGAAACGAAAAAAACGACCGTCCGGCTCACACGCGGATTGAGCCGAACGGCCGCGGATGCGGCAATCTGGATTTCGCCAAAAAGGCACAAGTCCTTTCCAGCGATCACTTTGCAACCCTAGAACGTATCCAGAGCGAAGTGATAGCCCTTATGGTAGGGCTTGGCCATCGGGTAGAAATTGTGCCAATCGCGGTTGTACACGGGAATCTGCATCTCCGGCGAATACCGGTAGTACATGTGGTCGTAGCTGCCGTACGTCTGGAAGTTGTGGGGATAGTAGACGTAGGGGTAGTAGTTGAAGCGATTCCAGTCCGTCGGCTGGCCCGGGCCACCGGCCTGAGCTTCGGATGCAGCAGCGACGCTGAACCCCACCGCACACATCAATGCCAGCAGCATGCCCCGATTGAACATCCTTCATCCCCCTGTCTGGTGACGCCCATGCACGCCGGGCGGTACCCCGCTTCGCAGGGAACATCGCCAGCCCACGCACAGGGACCGATTCGTCACTAGGTGTATCGTCGCCGGAGGAACCGCTACGTCAGGAAAAATCGTTACAACCCGCCAAATCCGCAGCGGAGTGTGCGTCCACGGCAACGCTGGACCAGGTTTTGAAGTAGCGGCTGCTGTTTGGCTGCCGCAGGGAACCACCCCACGGGCGGTCGCGGTGGCGGACTGCCGGCCCGGTCGGTATCGTCAGTGGAATGCCGCACACTGCCACGCGGCCGATAGCCCCCTATTCGCAAACCAGGTGGCAGAAGGAGTTCCGGTGATGACTCGAAGCCTCGGATGGTGGTGTGGCGTGCTGCTGTTTTCCGCCACAATGATTGTGGGGCCCATGTCGGTCGATGCGGGCGGCCCCCGCCAGTATTACGGCGGCTGGTCGCGGCATGCGACGGCTGGCTATTACCACCGCAGCCTGTATTACAAACCCTCGCCGTCGTACGGCGGCTACAAGCACCACTACTGCATCTATCACCCGCGCCGTCCGAACTACTACTACTTCTACAATCCGTACCAGCGGACGTACTGGGGCCGGTGCCCGGTCAACTACGGCGATCAGCCCACGTATTCCATGCTGGCCCCGGAAGACCGCAAGCCCACGCTGAGCGAGATTCCCGAATCGGCCTTCCCCGAACCGGGCCCACTCCCGGCCGTCCCGGAAACGACCGACAACGAGCGTCTGGAACTGCCGCCAGACGACCTGCCCCCCGAAGCGATCGCCAGCGGAGTCAAGGCGATCGGCCCACCGATTTCGGCCAACTGATCTCCGACCACAAACTCGGTACTCGCCACAAGCAGCCAGCGCACTCACACCCAGTGTGCGCTGGCTGTGGTCTTTTCCAGTGGGGCGTCACCGCCAGGTAGGTCAGGCTATCTCTAAATGTCATGCTGGGGCTAGAACCAGTAGTGGTTCGTCCACCGTTCTTTGTCAGCCAGCATGGACCCCCGGGTGCCACGGCTGGCTTGTCCAGCCGTGAGGTGATTTGCAAGTCGGGCTGTGCCTGAGGTGATCTGCCTATCGGTATCTATCACCTTCCGGCACCGTAGGGGATCAGGGAGAGTTCGGTGTCGTCTCACGCCGGTCCCTCCGCTCGCACGGCTGGACGAGCCAGCCGTGGCACCCCACGTGACTCCGACGATGCCTGACACATAGGAATAGACAGATCACTACCACGCTATCTGCCGTCTTGCCATGGCAGTCGTTTCAGCGGTTCCGGCGACCGCAGTCGTTCGCCTGGGACAGATTCAAACCACAACGTGCTCGACAAAAGGGCTCACACAGATGCTGATTTCGGAATTGATGTCTGCCGAATTACCGGGCGAATTGGCGATGACGCGCAGGCTGTTGGAGAGAATTCCAGACGACAAGCTGGAATGGAAGCCCCACGGCGAAGTGCACTCGATTGTGTGGAATGCCAGTCACCTCGTGGAAATCCTGGGCTGGGTTCCGGGCGTC
>JBGSIP010000134.1:0-2463 GCA_041742495.1 Planctomycetaceae bacterium | reverse complement strand
GGTTGACGGACGATTGGCTGGGGGACGAGGGTGCGGCGGAAGACTCGGTCGAGGGTGGCTGCGCTGCGCGAAGCGGGGCGGCGGCGGAGTGGACCAGTCCCAAGGCCGCCAAGAGGAGACACCCCCCCCCTGCCACGCGGTGACCCACAGTGCTGCCTCGCAGGCAAACCGGGTGCAGAAGTGCGGACATAAGGCTTTGTAAAACTGGGAGTTACGGAACAGGCCGCACGCACAACCCACGTTGACAGAATAGAGGGTCCCCATATAATTCGCCACCTTGCGCAGAAGTCTGAGCACTTCAACCATCGTGACGATGGAGCAGTTCGCATTGTGTCAGTCAGAGGGTGACAACGGCCATGGCAGGAAACGTCCTTGAGTTCACGGACGCCAGCTTTCAATCATCGGTTCTCGACAACGCGCAACCTGTGCTCGTCGACTTCTGGGCTCCGTGGTGCGGCCCTTGCAAACTGCTGGCCCCCGCCGTCGACCAGATCGCCAATGAATATGCTGGCAAGGTCAGCGTGGGCAAACTGAATACGGACGACAATCCGCAAACGGCCATCGCCCATCAGATCACGTCGATTCCGACGCTGATGCTGTTCAAGAATGGCGAAGTCGTGTCGATGGTGCGCGGGCTGGTGCAGAAGGAAAAAATCGCATCCATGCTCGATCAGCACTTGGGCTAGTCGGCGGCTTAGCAGCCCGTTGAAGAACCACAAACTGAAGCCATTCTGGGTGCCACTGGCTTCGCCAGCGCGGATTTTTGCGAGTGGAGAACAACACTGGCAGAGCCAGAGGCACCCAGACGGCGGTGTTTTTGCATAGTTCAAGAGGCAACTAACGCGGCTTGCTATCGCCGGGCTTGTGCTGGCAGCCGGTTGACGCAGATTGAAGAGAAAAGTCGTTGATACCCCAACGCTGCGGTCACACAGGACCGGGTGGCGGGAGACTTCGTGGGCCCGCCGAGCGATGGATCGCCGTCGGACTTTGCCACGGTCGAGAGGTGTTCCTTCGTGGGGAGGGACGCCGCGCCTGTCGCGGCCCAAACCACAGAGGGTTGCTGCTGCGGGAACGGAATCCCATGTCGCGGACTCATGACAATTCGACCGCTGCACCAGGTGCCGCCCGCCCCAGTTCGGCGGCCGCCCCTGTATCAGGGCGACCATTGGGCCTGCGACTGGATGGCCCGCACGGCTTGTCCGGAGAAACTCGCACCGCTGCGTCTACTGCAGGCGACCTGCTGACCAACGGCGCTGAGGCGGCGAGTGGTCTGCCCGCTCCCGACGACAATCTGTTCGATCAGCTCGCGGTGCGCTGGCAGGATTTGCGCCGGCGAGAAGAGACGCTCGCCAAACAACTGGCCGCCTTCGATCAGGAACAGCGGCAATTCCGCTGGTCGGTCGAGCGCGAACAGGCAGATCTCGCGGAGCAGCAGCAGATTCTCGCCGACCAGCAGCGGACATTTCGTCTGCAGGTCGAAGACTGGACGGCGGAACGGACGCAACAGGAATCGCAACTGGTCCGGCAAGCTGAACAACACGCGGCCGCACGCCAACACCTAGAAGCCACACGGACGGAAGAGTTGCGCGAGGCCCAGGCGACGATCGCCGAGCTGAAGTCGCAGGTCGAAGTGGCACGCCAGAGTGCACTCAAGGCCGCGTTTCCGGCACCGGGTGCGACATCCGCCGCCACGGAACTCTCCGGCCGGCAATTGCAGTTTCACAACTCGCATCTGGAACGGGTACGCAAGCAAGTCGATGCCGACCGCCAGCAACTGGCCGTCGATCGACAGGTTCACCTGGCCGCGATTGCCCGGGAGCGCGATCGACAGTCGCGACAAGCGGGGCAACTGCGTCGCTATCGTGACCGACTGGAGGTTCGCGCGGAATCCATCGCGCGGATGGAAGCACTGGAACAGGAGGCGGCCCGCATTGTGGCCGGGTTGCGTTCGCGTCAGTTCGATACGGATGAGCTATTGACCCGGTCACCGATCCCCGCCCTGCAGGAACTGGCGCAATTGCTGGGAGACGAAGTGGGTCGCTTGACCGCGCTGGAGCAGGGGCGCCGCGCCCAGATCGAACGCATCCGCGGCGACCTTGAGACGCTGTACCGCGAAGTGCTCAGCACGCAATTGGCAGCCATCGAAAGTCCACCTGCCGAGGCACTTCCCGTCGCCGTGGACGCCGCGCGCCGCCGGGTCGAAAAGTGGTTTGAACTGCGCCGCGAACAATTGATTGCGGAGACCGCAGAACACTTGGCGGCACGAGAGCAGTTGGCTCGCGAACTGGCTCAGCTCACCACTGTGGCAGGGCAACTCGACGTGGCAATTCAGGCGTGGCGGGCTGCCCTGCTCACCACCCTCGAACAACTGCAGAGCGTCGGCCGGGATGGCGGTGGTCACGGGAACGGCATCGACTGGCCAGTCACACGTCTGAAATGGCTGGGCGAGAAATTCGCCGCCGA
>JBGSIP010000133.1:0-6756 GCA_041742495.1 Planctomycetaceae bacterium | reverse complement strand
GACCACGCAGGTGAAGCCGAACAACGCCACGCACTGGTCGACTCGTACGCTCGCCAAAGAACTGGGAACCAGCAAAGAAACCGTGCGGCGTGTGTGGCGCGACAACGGCCTGAAGCCCCATCTGGCGAAGAACTTTAATCTCTCGAACGACCCGCAGTTTACAAAGAAACTGGTCGATGTGGTCGGTCTGTATGTCAACCCTCCGCAACTCGCAATCGTGTTGAGTGTGGATGAGAAGAGCCAGATTCAGGCACTGGACCGCACACAGAAAAGCCTGTAATTGTTCCCCGGCCGCCTCGGCACGATGGCTCACGACTACAAACGTCACGGCACCACGACGTTGTTCGCCGTACTGAGCGTGACCGACGGCACCATCATCACACAGTGCCAGACCAAGCGCCGTCATCAGGAGTGGCTGAAGTTCTCAAAGACGATCGATCGCGAGACGGTGCCCGAATACGACCTGCACCTGATTGTCGATAACTACGCGACGCACAAGCATCCCAAACTGCAGGCCTGGCTGAAGCGTCATCCGCGATTCCACATGCACTTCATCCCCACGAGTAGCAGTTGGCTGAACGTGACTGAGCGGTGGTTCCGCGAGTTGACGCAGAAGCGGCTGCGTCGCGGAGTCTTCCGCAGTGTCGCCCAGCTAATCGAAGCAATTGAAGAGTACGCCACGCTTCACAACGACAATCCCCGGGGCATCGCGTGGACCCAACCAGCCCTCAAGATCCTCGAAAAAGTCCACCGCGCCCGAGCCGCTCTCGATAATCCCCCGTCTGCGTGAGGCACTACACTAGTCACTCAGATGCGTTCCTCCCCCACCGGCCTCTCCCACCGGCCTCTCCCCGACTCTTTCCGCTTGTGAGGCAGGATTCCGATTGAACATCACATCCAAGCGAGCGATGGCGCATTCACCTCGCTACAATCAAGTGTCACAACACTTCCGAATCGGGGACTCTGGAATGCCTTGGAGAAGTTTTCACTATACGCATTGGCTGACTCAAAACCGCCTAAGCGAACGGCACATGCTACAGCCGCTATTCGAAGCAATCGAGAACGCCTTCAACTCGATCGAAGAGTCGGGGCGGACTGATGGTTCGGTGCGGATTGTCATCCATCGTGATCTCCAACAGAAGACGATGCGATTTGACGACTCCGGAAAGCGGATCGGCGTACCATCCGCACCAGTCAGTATCGAGGTGATTGATAACGGAGTTGGTTTCACGGAAAAAAACTGGACCGCGTTTGAAACAATTTTCACTCCTCACAAGGAGAATCGCGGCGGAAAGGGCATGGGACGACTCACCTACCTACTCGCTTTCCAGGAGGCTGACTTTGAGAGCTGCTACAAGGAGGATGGTAAAGGGAGGCGTCGGCAGTTCTCGTTGAAGCGAGTCACTACCGGCACATCTACTGCGAAGCCCGTAGAAGATGATTCGTTCTCAGATTCTTCCACCATTGTCCGGTTGAACCGGATCGATCAGCGCTTCGTCGAGAAGTTTCCGAAACGACTGGAGACGATTGCTGGCCGCTTGGTCGTTCACTTTTTCCGACGGCTTTCTCGCGACGATGGTCCTGCCTGCACACTCGCTGACGACTGGGATGATTCAACAATCAATCTGCGGAGTTTCTGCCAGCAGAACTTCATTCTGGAACAGCGAAGTGAACCAGTAGAGATTCTCGACCGTCCATACACGGTCACTCATGTCCGTGCTCAACGTCGTGTTGTCGTTCGTCATGAAGTTCTGTTCTGCGGGAATGGGAGGGTTGTATGCTCGAAAGAACTTCCTACCACATACTCGATCACGCGCGCTCCGCTTAAAGTGAATGGTGAAGAGTTTTTCTACGCGGCGTTTCTTGAAAGCCCTGTTCTTGATCATGCAACTCGAACGGATCGACTATCTCTCGCACTTGACGAGGACGACGGCAATCAGCTCCCGGACCCTGATGCTGGTGACAATCCCAGCATTCAGAGGCTCGTGGCTGAAGTTGGGGAGAGGGCACGGCAATTCCTGAAGGATGTTCTCGATCCATTGGAGGCAGGGCATAGGAAGCGAGTTGAGGATTACTGCAAACAGAACGTTGTCTTTCGTCCGCTCCTAAAACACCGGATGGATGCCCTGTTGAAAATCCCAGTTGGGATTCCTGACGAGGATTTCGCGCAGGCCATTTCCCGCGCATACCACGTCTGGAAGGCGGACATTCGCTCCCGCTTTCAGAAAATGGCAAAGACCGTCCGAGAGAATACCGAAGCATTGCAGGAATACCGCGAAGGGTATCAAGAAATCTTACGCGATCTGAGCGAACTCGCCTTTCATGAACTTGCCGGTTATGTGATCGATCGCAAGGCAGTCGTGGACTTTCTCTGGAGTAAACTTGCTGCATCGCCGAATGGGAAGTTCTCAGTGGAAGACCAGATCCATGACATCTTTTTTCCGAGAAGAGTCACGTCTGAAGATGTCGCGTGGGATGAATCCAATCTCTGGTTGATTGATGAACGACTAGCGTACCAGCAGTTTGTAGCGTCCGACGTGGAGCTTGAGTCGCAAGGACTCGTTGGATCGACATCGCAGGACCGACCAGACCTCGCAATCTACTACGATCGTTTCTACGACCTGACCTTTGCATTTGCGGAAGGAGACATACCGTTTTCATCCGTGATGTTGATTGAGTTCAAAAGACCTGAGCGCACGACGTATACCGAGAAGGAGAATCCCGTGGCTCAAGTAATGCGATACATCCGAGAGATTCGAGAGAAGAAGGCGCTCACCAACGATCGACACACATTTCGTATCCCGGACCACGCGCCGATCCATGTTCATGTAATCTGTCATATTGTTGACGAGCTCCGGCCATACTTGGATGCGTTTCAGTACATTGAGTCTCCGGATGGTCAGGGAATCGTCTTTCATGCCCCAAAGCTGAATACCATGATTCAATTTACTTCCTTTGAGAAGCTGGTTGCTGATGCAAGGAAGCGAAACGAGGTGTTCTTTCGGAAACTGGGAATTGACGAGGAAGGGGCGTGAACGTGAATTGATGTTGTCCGCCTCGGCGTGCTGAGTTTGTTCGCCACGACAGCGTTAATCAGCGTGCGGCCGCAAGTGATAAAACGCCCGCGCGGTTGAGCGTGGGGCGTCGTCCGGGGGAACCCGGAGTCAAAAGTCAGTTGCCGGGAGCGTAGATCGTCCCGCAGGTGCTGCACCGGAGGAACTCGTCGTCTTGCCATTCGAGACGATCCGCGTCGCATTCGCCGCAGTTCACGCAGGGAAACGCGACTGCAACATGAACGCAATGTCACTGAAATATGAGCGGAGAGGGGGGGATTCGAACCCCCGGTCCCATTTCTGAGACACAGCATTTCCAGTGCTGCACAATCGGCCGCTCTGCCACCTCTCCCAAGCCGCATTTTCTACGGGTTATGGGCCGCTCTTGCAAGTGGTGGACTGGGGGAGAACCCTGCCCACTGCGCGACGACCAACGGCCATCCGCAGACACTCTCTCTGACCTGACCGAAGACAGCCGACCAGTGCCGCTGGTTCACCCGGGCGGATCAACAACCCGCACCGCGTCCATCGCCGCCGCGCGCGTTTCGTAGTAGGGCCACAGGCGGAACAGGCTCATGTCTTCGAGCACTTCCCGCATCTGCTCCACCGCCGAGCAGACCGCGACTTTGTGGCCGCGATTCTTTTTTTCTCGGCAGATCGTGATGAGCGCGCCGATGAACTCCGAGCCGAAATACTTCATCTGGCTCAGGTCCACCACCAGATGCCGCACTCCTTGGGTGGCAACGGTCGTGCGGACGTAGTTCGCTTCCATCTGTAGATCGGCGTAACGAAAACTGGCACCTTCGGCCGTTGGCACCAGCACCAAGTCTGGTCCATCAGGTTCGAGGCAGAAAATTTTGAGGTGCCGTGCCATGTGGCCAGCCAGTCCTGTTGAAATGACGTCCAAACGGGGGCAACCACTGTCGGAATCGACGGCTCTTCACCACTGGCTGCGGGCGTCACAGAAGGAACGTGCCACTCTGTCGTGACTGCACTTTTGAGGTGACCGAACTTCTGCTGTGACCGCACGCGTGTCGTCACGGCATCGCACAGGTCTGCATCCCCGTAACAATCGGATGCGGACGCCAGATGTGGGACCGTGCCCGCAGACCACGCCTCCCGCGAAACACCCCTGCACCCCACTGTTCCCCCGCAACAATTCAAGGTAGCCGTACCGGGACAAATGATCAAGCTTTTGTCAGGGATTTCACCGATTCTCAATTCGGCACGAATTTGGGCACGCCCGGCGGCGATTTGACCGGCTCGCCAATCCGCCCCACTCTCGCCACGTCGACTCCGTTCCCGACTGTCGCTGTCTCGCTGCGTCGCCGGCTCAGCGCAAAAAAAAGCCGGCCCGCCCAAGTGTGATCGGGCAGGCCGGCTGGAACAGGGTTTATCGACTGGCGCTGGCCGAGGACTTCCCGGCTGCTGGTGCGAACATCGGGTGATTGGGATCTCCACGCGATAGCAGGAAGGCCATCAGATCCAGCACCTCCTCTTCGCTCAACGTATCAAACAGACCGCCCGGCATCATGGAGACCGCGGCAGTTTGCATTTCCAGCACACTCTTGCGATCCACCGAAGTCAACGCATTTGGATCGAGCATGTTCGTGTTGATGCGAATGGCGTCGCCACCGAGGTTGACAATCCGCCCGGTCACAATTTCGCCACTGTCGGTCAGCACTGTCACGGCGGCGTACTGATCGCTGATCTGCTTGCTGGGCAGAATGACCGATTCCAACAGGTCCCGCACGCTGAATCGACCAGCCAACGCCGTGAGATCGGGCCCCATCGCGCCGCCGGAATCGCCAAACCGGTGACAGGCATAGCAGGCCACCGAACCGAACAGCTTTTTCCCATTGTCGAACGAGCGTCGCTCCAGCCGGGTTTCCAGAATCGGCAGCAGTTCCTCGACGGTCCAGTTCTTGACGAAGGGCCGCGACTGATTCGGCGATGCGACGGGCTGTGAGAGCGGGAGACTGATCACGTCCTCCAGTTCCGTCTTCTGGGCGTCCGTCAGGATCGCGACGGTGTCGTTGCGAATTTCCTCGATGAAGAGCGTGAAGCTGGCTCCGCCGCGATAGGTGGCTGCCCGGCCGAACCAGGTCAAAAATCGCCGCAGCGACGCGGAGTCCCAGTCGGTCCGCAGCAGGCGGAGAGTTTTGGCCATGTCGATCTGCCCCTCCTGAGTCGGGGCTTCTTCCATATACGTCAGCAGGGCGTCGAGGACGCCGGGAGTCTGCAGGTACACCAGCAGTTCGGCGAGCATCGAAGACAGTCCCGGATTCTGAGCCGGGAATTCCGGTCGCAGCAAAGCCTGCAAAGCCAAGCGCGATGTCTCATCCGGGGGCCCCATGCGCGTGAAGGCCACCTGGGCCACTCGCAGCCACAACTGCTTTTCGAATCCGGTGAGACCGGAATAGGGGGTCTCGAGTAGCGCGGTCACCACCACCTGACGCGCCTGGATGGCGTCCGGAGACTGAGCGGCCACATCCACCGGATACGTCGGCAAGGGGGGATCAAGCATGTCATCCTTGCCGATCACAGTCGCCTTGCCCGCCCGCGGAAACAGTCGTGCATAAGCGAGCAGCGCCTGCAGGCGGATGGCCGGATTGGTTTCCGACAGCAGGCGATCCTGCCAAGCGGTCACCGGCTGATGCTCAAGTGCCACGCGAGCCTGATGAGCCAGCATTTGATCGGCACTCCCCAGCGCTGACCAGATCACCGCGAGATCTGCCTGGGCAGGATCCTGGTGCCAGGCTTCAATTTGCTTCCGCAGCGTGTACAGCCGCGCGGCCTCGCCGGTGCGGTCCTGCAATTTCGCAGGCGCGGTGGAATCAGTCCCCTGATACGTCACGCGATACAGACCGGACTGCACCTGCCGACCGCCGATGGCAAAATACATCGCCCCATCCAACGGATTGATGACCAGATCCGTGAGCGGCAGTGGAGAGGCTGCCGCAAACTCTTCGATCGTGGCCTGATAGCTGGAACCCGCTGGCTCCATGTGAATCGCATACAGTTTGCCGTAGCTCCAGTCCGCAGCGAAGAACGCCCGCTGATACTTTTCTGGGAATTTGGCTCCATAGCCAAAGCAGACACCAGTCGGGGAACCGGGGCCAATATTGACCAGCGGAGGCGTCCCGTCGGGGAAGTAGGTAGGCCACTTGGCCGATCCGTTTCGCCAGCCATAGTCGGCACCGCTCACGCACTCACAGATGCGGGTCGGTCGGTACCACGGAGTGTTCATGTCCCACTCCATGTCGGCGTCGTATGTGAACAGATCGCCGGCCGGATTGAAGGCTGCGTCGTATTCGTTACGGTAACCCGCCGACATCAACTTCCACTCTTTGCCCTCAGGATCGACTTCGGCAATCCAGCCGCCCGGAGCCGTGGTGGTGCGCATGAATCCGCGACCAAAAACCCGGGGCAGCAGTTGATCTTCATCCCAGATCCGTGGAACGCGGGACGAAGAAAATTCGGTCAGGTCCACCTGATTGCCGCACACGACGACCAGCGACTTGCCACTGGGATGCAGCATGACAGCATGCGGACCGTGCTCGCCCCCCCCCTTGCCCAAGTCGCGCAGCAGCGTGACTTGATCCAGTCGATCATCGCCATTCGTATCGCGCACCCGGTACAGGCCGCTGGCGAAATCATCACGGGCGTTGACGACCACATAGAGGCTATCGAAGGCCCACAA
>JBGSIP010000132.1:0-5616 GCA_041742495.1 Planctomycetaceae bacterium | reverse complement strand
AACTGCCGCAGCACCGTGTGCAGGATGCCGCCGTTGCGGTAGTAGACGATTTCCACCGGGGTGTCGATCCGGCAGAGCGTGGTGAAGTGGATTTCCTGGCCGTCCGTTCTCTTCGCGGTGACTTCCACGGCCTGCTGCGGTTTCAGGGTGTCGTCCAGGGTGATGGAATAGACTTCGGTGCCGTCCAGTTCCAGGGCTTCCCGGCTTTCGCCGTCGCGGAACTGCAGCGGCAGCACGCCCATGCCGATCAGGTTGGAGCGATGGATGCGCTCGTAGGACTGAGCGATCACAGCCCGGACGCCGAGCAGGTAGGTGCCTTTGGCCGCCCAGTCGCGGGAGGAGCCGGTGCCGTATTCCTTGCCGGCCAGCACCACCAGCGGCGTGCCCGACTGTTTGTATTTGACCGAAGCATCGAAGATGGACATCACTTCCCCGGTGGGCAAATACGTCGTGACGCCCCCCTCGGTGCCCGGTGCGAGCAGATTGCGCAGGCGGATGTTGGCAAACGTGCCGCGTGTCATCACCCGGTCATTGCCGCGACGCGAGCCATAACTGTTGAAGTCCGCCGGCTGGACCCCCGCCTCGCGCAGAAATCGCCCCGCGGGTGAATCTGCCTTGATCGACCCTGCCGGACTGATGTGGTCTGTCGTGACCGAATCACCCAAAAGCGCCAGCACACTCGCGGATTCAATCGCCTTGATGGGCGGCGGAAGCAGCGGCAGTTCGTCAAAGAATGGCGGAGCCTGCACGTAGGTGCTCTGCGGATCCCACTGGAACAGATCCCCGCTGGCCCCGGAAATCGCTTGCCATTCCGGTGGGCCCTGCGTGGCTTTGCCATACTCGCGGCGGAACATTTCCGCGTCCATGCTCCCGGCAATGGTGTCGAGAATTTCCTGCTGCGAAGGCCACAGGTCGCGCAGATAGACCGGCTGCCCCTGCTGGTCGGTTCCCAGCGGGTCGTTCAGCAGGTCGATATCCACCGTCCCGGCGATGGCATAAGCAACCACCAGCGGTGGGCTGGCCAAATAGTTGGCCTTCACCTGCGGATTGATCCGCCCTTCGAAATTGCGATTGCCCGAGAGCACAGCGGCCGCGACGAGGTCACCGGTGGCCACAGCCTGCGAGACTTCCTCCGGCAGCGGTCCGCTGTTGCCAATGCAGGTCGTGCAGCCATAGCCGACGAGGTTGAAACCGAGCGCGTCCAGATGTTCGGTCAGACCGGCGCGGGCGAGGTAGTCGGTCACCACGCGGCTGCCGGGGGCGAGACTGGTCTTCACCCACGGCTTGCGCTTCAGGCCGCGTTCATTGGCCCGCTTGGCGACGAGCCCCGCCGCCACCATCACCGAAGGATTGCTGGTATTGGTGCAACTGGTGATGGCGGCAATGACCACCGCCCCGTCGGAAATCTGGCTGGTCTCGCCGTCGATTTCCACACTGGCACTCGCCACCCCATTGTTGCGACCGAACACCGTCGCACGATCGGTTTCCCACTTCTGCTTCATGTCCGTGAGCAGAATGCGGTCCTGCGGGCGCTTGGGCCCTGCCAGCGATGGCTTGACCGTGCTGATATCGAGTTGCAGCAGGCTGGAAAACTCCGGCTGCGGAGAATCGTCCGTGCGGAACATTCCCTGTGCTTCGTAGTAATTCTGAACTTCTTTGACCAGCGTGTCAGGACGTCCGGTGCGACGCAGAAAGTTGAGCGTTTCGGCATCCACGGGGAAGAAGCCGATGGTGGCCCCATATTCCGGGGCCATATTGGCGATCGTGGCGCGATCGGCCAGACTCAGCGCCGACACGCCCGGTCCACAGAATTCGACAAATTTGGACACCACGCCGTGCTTGCGCAGCATCTGGGTGACCGTCAGCACCAAATCGGTCGCGGTGGCCCCTTCGGCTAGCTTGCCCGTGAGCCTGAAGCCGACCACTTCCGGCAGCAGCATGTAAATGGGTTGCCCCAGCATGACTGCCTCTGCTTCGATCCCACCAACACCCCAGCCCACAACTCCCAGCCCGTTGATCATCGTGGTGTGGCTGTCGGTACCGACCAGACTGTCGGGGAACACTTCGTCCCCCTTCTTGAGCGTCACCGTGGCGAGGTATTCCAGGTTGACCTGATGGACGATCCCCGTGGCAGGTGGAATCACGCGGAAGTTATCAAAGGCCTGCTGCCCCCACCGCAGGAACTGATACCGCTCCAGGTTGCGCTCGAATTCCTTGTCGAGGTTGAACTGCAGGGCCAGATTGTTGGCGAAGGCATCCACCTGCACCGAGTGGTCAATCACCAGATCGCAGGGGACCAGCGGATTGATTTTCTGCGGATTGCCTCCCATGCGCACCATGGCATCACGCAGGGCGGCCAGGTCCACCACGGCGGGCACGCCTGTGAAATCCTGCAGCACCACCCGCCCGGGCATGAAGGGGATTTCGATCTGCTCGCCACCTGTCGGCTGCCACGCCGCGACGTTGCGCACGTCCTGTTCGGTGACGATAAAGCCATCGACGTGGCGCAGGCACGATTCGAGCAGCACGCGAATGGAATACGGGAGCCGTTCGACCCCCTCAACGCCAGCCGCTTTGAGCTTGGGCAGACTGTAATAGACCAAGTCGCCCGCAGAACCCGGCAGAATGGACCTCGTACCGAACGGATTCCTCATCGCCATTCCGAATCTCTCCCCCTCACGGGTCTCACGCTGGGTGCCTGTCACGACGTCTTGGGCGGAGCGGGCGCTGCACCCACGGGCGGCCCAGACGGAGCACCAGCCCGCAAACCTCATTATAGCAACCGGGCTCGGGGGGAAAAATCGCTGCAGGGGCTGCCGGAGAGCGGATTTGGAAATCGACGCTCACATTCGGTCCGAACATAACGAGCCTGCCGGCCGCTACTCACGCCGCCCAGAGGGACCCATTTCGATCTTCCCTCGCTGCAGCCATAGCCCCTGCAGTTGTCGCCGGGTGCCAGTACCTGCTTGCCCAGCAGTGAGAGCACTGGTGCAGGTCAGGCTGTGCCTGACGCAAAGTCCACGTGCCCCCAACTGTGCCAAAGAACAGGACGATGCCCGACAAACTGAGCCAAGAAGCCCTCGGGCCGCAACCGGTCACGCCACCTTGCGGTAGGCGCCGGACGCGCCGGGGAACTTGAGAATCTGCCGTTCGGCCTCGGCTTCCGATTCTTCCTGCTGTTTCGCGGCGATTTCGTCTCGTTCTGCCACCACGCGCGAGGCGTAGACCAGCTCGAGAAACTCCGGGAAAGCCGCCCATTCGATTCGGTGCTGGTTCCAGACCCGGGCCACATTGTGGAAGAATCGCATTTCGAAATCGGCCGTGGCGAGGTCACGGGTGACCGTCAGCGGGTCGATGTCATCGGGCGTCCATTGCCGTGGACAAAGCTTGTACGCCGGATGGGGATCGTTTCGCCCGCGGACCGGCACGTCGTACACGATGGGCAACTGGCGTTCGTGATCCAGCTTCACCGGAAACGCGCGACAGGCACCCGGACGCGACTGGTAGTTGCCGCATTTTCCGCGGCCCAGCGGGGCCTCGGCCGTCGGCAATTCTTCTTCGAGGAACACGCATTTTTGCGTGCCACGGAACAGCTCGCTAGGGGCTTGCCGCAGACAGATGACAAACGGCGTCGCCGGTTCATCGGCAAAGTGGAAGTGCGGAGCGTACTTTCCCGCGATCAGCCCCTGCTGGTCTTCCCAGCGACACACAAACTCCCAGAACGTGAGCCCCTTCTGACGCTGGATTTCCAGCACATCGGCCCCCGTCACCGGCACGGCGAATGATCGGCAGCAGCCGGCGTGACAGTTCTGGCAGGGACTGGACATGGATCAGGCCGCCGGTGGGAGAGAGTCAAACGACTGCTGCCCGCAATGCGCTGGGTTCAGCAGGTCGGGGAACGGTCGTCGCTGTTCGCGGCGCAGCCACCCGCTCGTAAATCGGCTCTGCGCCGCCGGCAACATCAGCACAATCCGCAAAATCATGCCGAACGACGCACACCGCCCAAATTGCGCCGTCGCAACCTTGGGGGCGATGTACCGCGCTCAAATGCTATTGGGGACGGTCGACAGGCCGTCGTAGCCAAAGACCTCGGCTGCGGTGCGCGAGCCGAACACGCTGTCGAGGATTTCGATCTGGGTGGCGTCGATTTTCGCCGGGTGATCGACTCCGCAGGCGTAGCACAGCGCGAGCAGTTCCCGTCGCAGGGTCACGATGTAATTGGCCAGCCGCACCGATTTGAGCGTGGGATCGAGGCCTCGCATCAGCCAGGCGTTTTGCGTGGCGACGCCGGTGGGGCAGTGATTGGTGTGGCACTTTTGCGCCTGGATGCAGCCAATGGCCAGCATGGCTTCGCGGGCCACGCTGACCATGTCGCAGCCCAGCGCAAATGCCAGCAGGGACGTTTCCGGGAACCCGAGCCGGCCCGACCCAATAAAGACAATCCGGTTTTGCAGGCCATGTTCGGCAAACACGCGATAGACGCGGCTGAAGCCAATTTTGAACGGCAACGAGACGTGATCGCTGAATGTCAGTGGAGCGGCCCCCGTGCCCCCTTCTCCTCCGTCGATGGCGACAAAATCAATCCCCCGACCCCCGCCAGCCATCTGCGACGCCAAATCGTGCCAGAAACCGACATCCCCCACGGCCGACTTGATCCCCACTGGCAGGCCCGTGGCTCCGGCGAGTTCTTCGGCAAAATCGAGCAGGCCCGACGTGCTGCGAAAGGCGGTGTGCGACGAGGGGCTGGCGCAATCGACGCCGGCACGAATGCCCCGCACGCGGGCAATTTCCGCGGTCACCTTTTTCCCGGGTAACAGGCCACCCAGCCCCGGCTTGGCCCCCTGACTGAGTTTGATTTCGAGGGCCTTGATCTGCGGATGCTGCTCGGTCAGTTCAACCAGCCGTTGCAGGTTGAAGCGACCCTGTTCATCGCGGCAGCCAAAGTAGGCCGTGCCGATCTGAAATACGACATCTCCGCCGTGCAGGTGATGTGGCGAGAGAGCCCCTTCCCCCGTCCACTGCAGCGCGCCGCACAACTGGCACCCGCGGTTCATCGCTTCAACCGCCGGTGCGCTGATGGAGCCAAAGCTCATGCCGGAGACATTGACCACTGACTGCGGCCGAAACGCCTTGGCCCGGCCGCGCGGTCCACCCAGAATTTTGCCACAGGCAATTTTGGCCTGCGGATCGTAACCCGGTTCTCCCCGATGCGGCGTCGAGAGGGGGAACTGGCTGTGTTTGACGATGATGAAGTTGGAATTCTGTTCGAGGTCGTTGTCCGTTCCAAAGCCGAAGTAGTTGTTTTCCTGCTTGGAAGAGGCATAGACCCAGCGTCGCTGGTCGCGGGAGAAGGGACGTTCTTCGTCGTTGTCGGTGACGATGTACTGGCGCAGCTCGGGACCGACCATCTCCAGCCAATAGCGGAAATGCCCAATCACCGGGAAGTTGCGCAGAATGGCATGCTTCCGCTGCGTGATATCAAACAGCGCCGTCCCCACCAGGATCGTCGCTACGACGCCAATCACCCACCACACGGCCCGCCTCCTCGCTGGTTCTGACGCTGGTCCCGCTTTGGGCTCGCCGCGATGCGGCGCAATGTCCGGCGGACTGTAGGAA
>JBGSIP010000131.1:0-3074 GCA_041742495.1 Planctomycetaceae bacterium | reverse complement strand
GGGTCGCCCTCCTGTTGGCCGGCCCGCAATCCATCGCACCGCCAGGATTCGCCCTGCACAGCGATGCTCCCACCGCCGGCGTGGCGGGACCCGCGCTGGCGTCGATCGGCGCTGTGGAATCGTGATGCCTGACCAATTTTTTGAGCGGAACTGACACGTGTTGAATCCGGAAGAACTGGCCATTGTCCTGCACCCGCATCCGGCGCTGCGGTTTGAGGCGGTGGAAATTACTCGCATTGATGACACGCTGAAACGCACCGTCGAGCGGATGTTTGAACTCATGTACGCCGCCCGCGGGATTGGCCTGGCCGCGAATCAGGTCGCTCTACCATGGCGGCTGTTTGTCCTGAATCTATCCGGGGACCCCGCCGAGAAAGATCAGGAACACGTGTTTGTCAATCCGCGCATTGTCAAACGCGGCGGCACGATCGAAGGGGAAGAGGGCTGCCTGAGCCTTCCTGACCTGTACGGACCGGTGAAGCGCTCGGCCAAGATTGTGATCGAAGCCTTCGATCTGTCGGGCCGATCGTTTCGGATGGAGCTGACGGAGTTGGCCAGCCGCGCCGTGCAGCACGAATTGGACCATCTCTCGGGAGTCCTGTTTATCGATCATCTGGTCCCTGAAGAGCGTTTCATCGCGCAGCCCATGATCGACGATTTTGAAGGACAGTTCCGGCACGGGCAAAGCGCCGGCCGGATTCCCGCAGACAACGTATTGACCGAACGGCTCCGTCAGTTGGCTGCCAGCCAGCAGGCGCGCTAAAACACCTAACTGCGAATGCCGCGCTGTCGGTGGCCTGAGTGGTTCCGGCGCGTCTCGCTCGACTGGGCATGGGAAAGCACCTGATGCCGCTACGACTGGCCGTGATGGGGACGGGGGCCTTCGGGCAACCCATGCTCAAACAACTGTTGCAGTCCCCGCATGCTGTGGCGGCGCTGGTCACTCAGCCCGATCGAACCGGCCCCGGCCATCATCGCCATCTCAATCCCATGAAGGTCCTCGCCGCAGAACACGGGGTCACCGTGCTGCAACCGGCGAAGGCCAGTGCCGCGGATTTTATCGCTCAGCTACAGGAGCTGGGTGTCGAATTGCTGGTCGTGGCCGCGTATGGGCAGATTCTCTCCTCGCGCCTGCTCGCTGCGCCGCGGCTGGGGGCCGTCAATCTGCACGCGTCGCTGCTGCCCCGCTATCGCGGTGCGGCCCCCATTCACAAAGCCATTGCCGAAGGCGAAACGGTGACCGGGGTGACCGTCTTTCAGATTGTGCCCGAACTGGACGCCGGGCCGTTGCTGGGCATGGTGTCGTGTGACATTCAGCCGGGCGAAACTTCGGGTTCCCTGCATGATCGGCTGGCGATTCTGGGGGGAGACCTCATGCGCGACGTCGTCGACCGCCTGGCTGCCGGAACCGCCACCGCGGTTCCGCAGGACCATGCGTTGGCGACATTCGCTCCCAAAATGACCAAAGACACCGGCGCGATTGACTGGCAGCGACCGGCGGTGGCCATCAGCAATCACGTCCGCGCCATGACGCCGTGGCCCAGTGCCTACGCCTGGCTCATTGACGAAGGTCAACCCCCGCTGCGATTGACCTTCCAGCAGGTTGAGCCCTGGCCTGCCGAAGGCAAGTCTGCGGAGTCGGGGGCCATTCTGGTTCATGGTCGCGATGAATGGCAGGTGCGGGCCGCAGATGGCTGGCTGCGCGTGACATCGATTCAACCCGCTGGCAAACGCGTGATGAGTGTGCGTGAATTCCAGAACGGGCGCACGCTCACGCCGGCAGCCCGGCTCGCCCCGCACCCCCCGTCCTAGCGCACTGGTTCAGCGCGCATTGATTGCGACATTCCGCTGGCTTGCCAGTTGTGTAGTGGCTCGTCCACCGCTCTTTGTCAGCCATCGTCGATCGCAGGGTGCCACGGCTGGCTGGTCCAGCCGTGAGGTGATTTGCAAGTCAGACTGTGCTGGATGAGACCGAGGTATCGGTCACGATGACGTTCCGGCACAGCAGAAAACGGGGGACTGTTCGGGGTTGGCTTTCGCCAGTCCATTCCTCACGCCGCTAGGCAAGCCAGCCGTGGCACCCAACGGGACCCAGGTAATGCCTGACGCATAACGATAGACAGACCGTAGGTCAGACTGTGCCTGACGACGATCGTCACCGCAGGCTGAAGTGCGTCGGACACAGCCTGAACTGCAGATGACTGAGACTTTCTCCGTGGCTCTGTGCCTCCGTGAGAACCAACCATGAGCGAGCCAGACAGATCGCGCGGACTCTGCATTCAACGTCGGTTTCTGGCGGCCTCGTGAACCGTGCCGTTCGTGACAGGACTTATGATCTCACAGAGGCACAGAGTCACGGAGGTGTGTGAGCAGCCTCGCTCACTCGTCGATGGGGGGGGCTGACTCACTCAGCGACCCGATGGCGCGATGGCGTCAGGCACAGCCTGACCTACAACTTGGCCGAGCCACTGGGGCCCGCGCAAAGAGAGACGTGGGACGAGATGAAAAAGCGGTTCGAGTGCGACGCCCGCAACGAAACCGTAACGATATCCTTTCCCAACTGGGGTGATCTGACGTTCTCCGTGGCACGTTGACACTGCGTTGGTAGCCTGACCTACGAATCCCCTCACGGCTGGACAAGCCAGCCGTGGCACCCGGTGTGGTCGTCCATCCATCTGTGGGTGTCAGTCACATCGACTGTGGCTGCGTGAAATGTGACTCTGGTGGCCAGGCGGCGGCCGTCCTAGTTCCAGCCCAGTTCTCCCCAAGCCGCCATGTGCATGCGGCCGATCTGCCGGCGCAGTTCCGCGAGTTGATCATGCATTGCATACTGTGCTTGGGGATCAAGATTCCGCAGTCCCTGTCGGACAGCCGTGGTCGCGATCGCTGGCTCGTCCGCGGCAATAGCCACCAGCGCAGCGAGCAGCCAGTCACGTCCGCGACCGTTCGTCGTTCCGCAACCACTTCGGACTTGCAGCGCCTGTTGCACACTGAAACGGGCCGTGCTCAAGGATCCCGCCAGCAGTTGCACGGCCGCCCACGTCGACCACGCGTCGGCCAGCAGATGACGGCGT
>JBGSIP010000130.1:0-9460 GCA_041742495.1 Planctomycetaceae bacterium | reverse complement strand
AATTTCGCTACCTTAGGACCGTCATAGTTACGGCCGCCGTTTACCGGAGCTTCAATTGCTGGCTTCGCCCGAAAGCTAACCCTCTTTATTAACTTACCGGTACCGGGCAGGCGTCAGTCTCTATACATCCTCTTACGAGTTTGCAGAGACCTGTGTTTTTAGTAAACAGTTGCTACAGCCGATTTACTGTGACCATCTCTCGATGGCACTCCTTATCCCGAAGTTACGGAGTCAATTTGCAGAGTTCCTTAACCAGCGTTTTCCCGAGCGCCTGAGGCTACGCGCCTCACCTACCTGTGTCAGTTTTAGTACGTTCGCTGTTATATGGGCTTTTCTTGATTGTACAGCATGAGGCTTCGTCAACAAACGGACTCGGCCTTGCAGCACGGGGATTTCCAACACCCCGACCTCAATTCGTACAACGTCCTCCATACGCGGCGCAGGAATATTAACCTGCTTTCCATCGTCTACGCCTTTCGGCCTTGACTAAGGAACCGGCTAACCCTGGGCGGAATTACCTTCCCCAGGAAACCTTAGGCTTGCGGCGGACAGGATTCTCACCTGTCTGATCGTTACTCATCCCGACATAATCACTTCCAGATCCCTCCACCGCTCCTTCCGGTACGGCTCGCTGATCTGGAACGCTCTCCTACCACTTCTTTCGAAGTCCGCTGCTTCGGTGTCTTGCTTACTCCCGTTCATTCTCGGTGCATGGATACTCGACCGGTAAGCTATTACGCACTTTTTAAATGATGGCTGCTTCTAAGCCAACATCCCGGCTGTCACTGTATCCAAACATCCTTCATGACTTAGCAAAGACTTGGGGACCTTAGCAGGCGGTCCGGGTTGTTTCCCTCTCGACCACGAAGCTTCTCCCTCGTGGACTCACTCCCAAGATAGTCTTGTTGGTATTCGGAGTTTGGTTAGGCAGGGTACCCTTGGAAGGGCCCCAGACCAAATCAGTAGCTCTACCCCCAACAGGTAGTTTCTTGAGGCTGCCCCTAAAGGCATTTCGGAGAGAACGAGCTATCTCCCAGTTTGATTAGACTTTTACTCCTCCCCACAGGTCATCCGATGAATTTTCAACTCCAACCGGTTCGGTCCTCCACGCAGTCTTACCCGCGCTTCAACCTGCCCATGGGTAGATCACTGAGGTTTCGCGTCTATCGCCGCTGACAATTCGCCCTATTCAGACTCGGTTTCCCTCTGGCTTCGACCCTGAAGGTCTTAACCAAGCCAACGACGATAACTCGTCGGGTCATTATGCAAAAGGCACGCCGTCACCCATATAAAAATAGGGCTCCGACAGCTTGTAAGCGTATGGTTTCAGGTTCAATGCCTACCCTTACGGGTTTCTTTCCACCTTTCACTCGCGTTACTGTGTTCTCTATTGGTCGCCAAGTAGTGCTTAGCCTTAGGAGATGGTCCTCCCAGATTCAGTCCGGGTTTCACGTGCCCGGACCTACTCGGGTACCAGCAGGGAGTTGATTCGACTTTCAGATACGGGACTGTCACCCTCTCTGGTGTTGCTTTCCGGCAACTTCTCCTAGTCGATCAATTTGTAACTCCACAATTGCTGGCCCCACGACCCCGAAGAGCAAGCTCTTCGGTTTAGGCTGATTCCCTTTCGCTCGCCACTACTAAGGAAGTCGAGTTTTCTTTCTTTTCCTGTGGGTACTTAGATGTTTCAGTTCCCCACGTTCGCTGTACATACCTATGGATTCAGTATGCACTGATTCGGAGATCCCGGGATCGACGCTCGTTTGACAGCTCCCCCAGGCTTATCGCAGCCTTCCACGTCCTTCATCGCCTCTTGGCGCCAAGGCATCCCCCATACGCTCTTATATGCTTGACCACTGTAATTACTGACTGACTACCACACCCGCCGAAGCAGACTGCAGCCAGCGTTCCCCACAGCCCAACTTTCCGTTGGTTTCAATTTGAATCAGCCGGTCCTCACGGACAAGGCCTATCGTGTCAGGCACGACTCAATGAGTCGACCACCGCTAAAACGAGTCAAGCCAAAAAAGCTCGCTTCATATTGACCGGAAGGAAGGAACCCCCTCCGGCCAATTTGACGATCACGCCAGCCACTCCCAGCAACGCCAGGACCAGCCACGCGATCGGCAAAGATGCCACGCTTGCTATATTGCCAAATTGCCAAAGAACAAACCCAAGGGAAATCAAGTCCCCTTGGGCGGCCACCTCAATAGGTTGGCGCCAGCTCAGCGATGCTGAATTGGCGTGAAACTACTGCGGGCAACCGAACCACGTGCAAAACCCGAAACCAACTCACTCCACAAAAGCTTACCGAAACCTCGCACGAAACTCAAACATGTCGAACGAGTCGACAACTTTCGTTTCCGTTTGGTGCTGCGGTGGCGGGATACTACGAGCTATTCTTCGGCTCGTCAACGGTCCGGGCAAAAATTTTTGGGATAGAGATCCCAAACCTGGACCAGCCTCTCGAATTCCCTCAGGAACTCGCATCGCCGGCGGCTTTTCGCGGGGTACGCGACCCCAGAGCATTTCTGTCTGGCCCTGAAGAGTGACTCGTCGAGATTCGGGCGTCAAGATCAATCAGCCAATTTTTGAGCCTCAGCCCGCCGGAATTGGTAAACCCACCCAGCCCCGCCGCCCCCACCACACGGTGGCAGGGAATCAACAATGGGACGGGGTTCTTGCCCAGTGCCTGCCCGACCGCTCGTGCGGCTTGCGGGCGCCCTAGTTGTCGGGCCAATTCTCCGTACGTGCATGTTTCTCCGGCCGGGATGCGCCGGGTCTCTTGCAGCACCTGCTTTTGCCACGGCGTGAGGTGGTCGAGCCGCACCCTCAGTTCCGCCAGTTCATCCGCCTTTCCGGCCAGAAATGATCGCAGCGCGGTCGACACGCGCTGGCGGGCCCCCGAAGTCCATTGTCGGGATTCCACCTCGGCGCCCCACGGACTCACCTGAATGGCTGCCCTCAGCGAGGTGAGGTCGGCAAACCCCACGAATACAGTCGCAATCGATTCCCGATTTCCAATCCAGGCAACCGGACCGGCTGCCGTGTCGATCAGCGACACGATGTCATCGGGCTCCAACTGGAGTTGCATATCGGCCCCATGCCGGTGAAATCCGGACGCCATCGAGTGCTGATCTGAATGTGCGGATGGCGACGGCGCCGACAGTCTGCCGGCTTCGAGGTGTCGGATTCACGCGACCGAAGCGGCACACATCGCCGCAGCGATTCGCCATCACCCAGTCGTCGCGTCAACGCAACACGACATCCCCCATCCGCGGTAGATCCTGAATACGTTTCAGGCCAAAGACCTGCAGAAACCGGGCCGTAGTCGAATAGCGAGACTCCTCGCCGGCCGCCCCTTTCTGCACGGCAATCAGTTCGCGCAGAAGCAACTTGCGGACCGCCGGGCCCGGCGGCCGTCCCAATCGATCTTCGAGTGCATTTTTGGAGATCGGCTGGTGGTAGGCAATCACAGCCAACACATCGAGCAGATCCTGCGACAATCGCACCTCGCGCGGTGCCAGACCGTAGACGCGGGCACGGATCCGCTCGTGTTCGTATCGCAGATCGAGTCGATAGCCCCCTTCGTGCAACCGCACCTGATAGGGGCGCTGCTCGACTTCGTACCGCACAGCCAGACAATCCAGCATGCTCTGCACGTCTTCGGCCGTCTGGCTCCCTCCGAGCACGGATGCCATCCGTTTTGATGTCAGCCCTGGCCCGCCGACAAACAGCATCGCCTCGAGCACCTGCTCGGGAGACACCAATGGCTGCGGGACGCCGGTGCTCTCGCTGGCCAATTGTTCGCTGGCTGGCGCGACCTCGGGAGTGGGCTCTACGATGCCTGACGCCAAGGGAGTTGCCGCCGGGATCGGGGGTGGCAACTCCGGGTGGCCAGCTTCGTCCCCGGAGAGGGTTAGGGCGGATGGCTCGAACCACTCCAGTCCCGCGGCCTCAGATGCCTCCAGAGCCTGGCGATATGCCAGTTCCACGGCATCTACCGACCACAAATCGCCGTCCAAAGTGACGGCAGGGCATTCATTCGCCAGCGGAGAGAATGCGTCATCGTCGCCGGGCAACTCCGCCCCGGGGTCCGTCTCTACCACACGAGCCTCCCGACACCGGGCGAAACGCTGTTCGCGACACGAGGGCGAGACAACTGCGGTCCCGTCAGCCAGCGATCAAGCTCCAGCGGTCACCCTCGCCACTCGCCGGCCGGCAACATCGCTGCTGCCGGCCGCCAATGAACCCGGACGACTAGAAGTCAAACTGAGCCGAAAGATTCAGGCGATGCTGGTACCAACTGCGACGGTCTACGTCGATCGAAGGGTTGATCGGGAACGTGGCATAGTTGACCGAGCTCACAGGATTCGCCACCAAGCCAACGTATTTGAAGCCATAGCTGGCCCGAAAGGTAGCGTCTTCGAAGGCTTGGTACTTCCGCAGAATTGGAAGATGGCGAAACAGCTTCATTTCAAGATTGGCCGACAGGTCAGCCATCGGAGAAATGTGGACGTTGCTCTCCGCGTCGGAGAATTGCGTGTCTGCATAGGCGGGATCGAGACCCTTTAGCAGACGAACGGCAATGGGGAGGTTGTCTTGGCCGTCTGAGAAACCAAAGCGGTTGTATACGCCGTCTCCACTAAGCACCAGTTGCTCCGCGACCGCCGCGGCACCTGCTGACACCTGAAACCAAGTATCAACTGTATCGCCATCAACATCCAGCCGCAGCCCCAGCTGCGGGCCCGCAATGTGACTTTCAACACTGGAATTGATGGTGGTTGTGTACGCAGTCCCAAACCGATCCTGGGGCAACAGGAGGAAGAAGTCATCGTTGTCGCCAATCGGTTGCCCGACCCGGGCAACGTCGGTCAGACCGTCATCCCCCAGATAGCTGTAAATCTCGGCAATTCTGGCGAAGATTTCTGCCTCCGTAGCCCCTCCGTCTTCATAGGACTGGTAGGAGTAGGACGCACCACTGTCTGCACCAAACATATGGTAGCCCTCTCGCAAGCTCATATAGCTCACGTTGAACACAGGGCGGACCTTGACATTGTCGGACTCTTTGATCGGCGAAGACAAGAAGGTCGCCCCTGCTCCCCACGTTCGAACGTCGTATTTCACGCTGAAGAACTGGTCGTATGGGATCACTTCAGCCACACCATCGCCACGATCAATCGTCAACCCGGGATTCAAGGCTGACAGCGTGAAGCGAAACAGCTCCTGTGTCAGCTCCGACGGCAAGGTCAATGTGTCTGGGTCCAACCCTCCGATTAAGTTGAAGATCGTGTTCTGGATATCAAACGTGGGGTACTGACCAGCTTCAAACAGCTGACTCCCCTCGTTCGTAATCCAGCCGTCAAGAATCAGGCTGGTATCGTCCGCGTGGTCCTCGAAGCCCCACTGCAACTGAGCACCATGCCCCAACAGATCGCGGGAGACCGCCCGATCCATTGACAGGGGACGAAACCCAAAGTAGTTCAGATCGGGACTCTGAATCGGGATACCGTTAACCACTCGAACGGAACTTTGCAGCCGCAAGGTGCTTGTCGAGTCGGCGACGATATCGAATGTCTCGCTGCTGCCCTCATAGCCGAGCAACACATCACCCGGACTTTTGGACCAAGTAGCCATGTAGCCAATCGACCCGAAGTAATCCCGGCGGGCGCGGCGGTAGTCCGATAGCCATAGGCCACGGTCAGACTGCGAGACCCGATGCCGGCCTGGGCCGTAGTATTCGACCCCCGGATACGGGTTCATTTGCTGAGCGACGCCCGGGGGCACCATTTGCGACGGATCGTAGTAGTTCGGCGCAACCATGACCGGGGGCTGTGAGCCCGGTGGAGGACCGTATGGACTCTGGGCCGAACCTGTGGTTGCCGAACCGGCAACCATGCACAACCCGAGCCACGGTGCAAGCCAGCGACGTACCGGCATGGGAGGGGATCCTTCGACTGAGCTGGTCATCAGCAGTGCAGGTCACTGGGAGGGGAAACGTCAATGCGCCTAAGACTGGCGCACTGCCGGACCTACCGCACTTATCGTCGCGTTCCCTTGGCAAGCTGTAGCGATTGTCACGATTCTGCCGGAAATTCCCGATCTGCCGGCTCTGACGGTTATGCGGGTCAGGACGCCAAACCTCGCCCAGACGGCGCCGCATAACTCATTGCCACAATGACACTTGCGGTACTCAATGCGAGTGCACCGACGACCAATTTGTGCCCGCGACGAAAACCCGGGTCGTCGAAACATGCCCCGCCACGCCGCCGCTGGATGATGAGCGACCATGTCCCTCGCGGGGCACGTCGCGCCTGTTTGCGCATGTGAATCAACCCGGACCAACAGCGGACCGCACAGGCCGCTAGCACCGATGCTCGAGCGCCGGCAATCACTGCTTGACCCCCGTAAAAACGGAGTGATATAAGCGAGTTGGACAGTTCTCATCCCCCTCGAGTCCGCAGATCGCGGTGCTGCGGGAGGAGAACGTGGTTGCTCCCAGCTTGCCTGAATTGCCTTCCCGGACAGAATTTGCCATGACTCACTGGTCAGCCTGTCGATTGCTGTGCGGACTGTTGGCGAGCCTGCTGGTCGCCGTTGCGATTGCCAATCCCGCAGCCGCACAGGAGAGCTTTAAGCTGCTCATTCAGCCCGAAACGCAGGGCAGCGAACGCAGCACGCAACGCAACCTTTGGATTATGGAAGTCCACCTCAAGCCGATGCGGCTGATCTGGGTGGAAACCCCCGATCCGCAGTCTGGCGAGTTGTCTCGACAGCCATTCTGGTATCTCTGCTATCGCGCGACCAATCGGATCGTGGCCCGCCCGGAGGAATCAGCCCCCATTCCGCAAAATGTCATCGATCCGATTCCCGGCCCCGACAAGTTTGTGCCGCAGTTCACGATGGTATTGAATGACAGCGACGCTGCACAGACGCATCAGGACGTCATCGAACCGACCGTCCTGGCCGCCATTCGCAAGCTGGAGGGTCGGAGTTTTCTGAGTTCCGTCCAGGCGGTGCAAGATCTGCCAGCCGCAACCTCCGATCCTGCCGACGACGAGAACTCGATCTACGGAGTCGCCATTTTCCGGGACGTAGATCCCGATACGGATCGGTACACCGTCTTCCTGAGCGGTTTTTCCAACGGCTACCAGATCGACGCGGATAACCCCGGCGTGACGCTGCGGAAGACCATCGCCGTGGACTTCTTTCACCCGGGTGACCGGTTCGACGCGAACAACTCGGAATTCCGGTTCGATGGCGAACCGCGCTGGATTTATCGCCCGGAACCAGTCGGCCAGCTAGCCGACACCCCGTAGTCCCCGTCAGGCACAGGGATCTCAGCCGGGCAGCGGGATCGCACTGGGATCTCCGCGGGGCACCCCGTCATCACTGGGCTCCCTGGCATCACCACAGTGCTGGTTGTGCAGTCGGTCGCTTGTGCGCCTCAGCCGAACGCTCTTTCCCGTGCCAGCAACCGCCAGCCGCGTCAACCAAACGGTGCCCGCAGTCAGGGGGCGATCGAGATTTCCGGGGTGTTCATGAGCTCTTCGTGAGCCCGCAGCGTCAGCGTGCTTTTTCGGAGCACGTTGCACAAGTCGTTCAGCATCTCGCGGGATTCGCTCAGTTTGCGGGCCTGGGCCGCCCAATCGGGATGCGTATGCTGCCCCCCCACGGCCAGGCGGGTGACAGCCATCACCACATTTTCCAGATCTTTGCTCACAAATTGCAGCAAGCCCCGCGCATCAGCCTCGATGCGTCGGGAAATGTCCTTGAGGGCATCGCAATCGAGAACCCGCTCCTGATCGGTGACTTCCCGCAGGTGTGAGCGAATTTTCTTCTTCGCCTTCAGGCGTGAGGGATCGACGAGCCGGCCAAACGGGCTCTGCAGGTCCGACTTTTTGAGCTGGTCTTCGCGGACCGCTTTGAGCGAAGCCAGTGCCTTGGCAAAATCGGGACGGACTTCCACGGCCCGTTCGTAACAGTCAATCGCCGCCTTCAGATTCCCCATGTCGCGGTGCACATTGCCCATGTTGTGATAGGCGTGCGCCATGCCGGGGGCGAGCTTGATCGCCTCCCGATACGCGCTGATCGCCAGACTCAACTGGTTCAGTCCGCGATACGAAATGCCCAGGTTATAGAACGCCTCGGCGGAACCTTGCTGGCGCGCTATGGCGCGCCGCAGAATGTCGACTGCCTTCTGGTACGCCCGCGTCCGATTGAAAACGGCCCCCAGATTGACCATCGCCCGCGTGTCACGCGGATTCAGCTCGACGACGCGCTGGAAATGCCGGATCGCCAAGTCGAATTTTTCCGCCAGAAACGTCGTGGTCGCCATCGCGTCGTGGAGTTCGACGCTTTGATCGTGGTCCAGCAGCGCTTTTTCCAGCGCCGCGATTCCCGCCTCAAACTGCCGCGAGGACACGAGTTCGCGGACCTCGTGAAGAGTTTCCTGAATCGTCAGCTCACTGGACATGCTGGGCCCCCAGTTCCCTTGATCGACGTCGTCTACCGGCCAACCAACAGGATGACACGCTGCGAAGGAGCACTGCGAACGATCTCCCGTCGAGGACCGTTCGGGGTCGCCAAGGACCGACGGACGGGTACCGGCTGGGCGGAGATCCCGGAGACCATCGCACGGCCTGCTCGCCAGTCAATGCCGCAGCAACCACGTTCCGCCGCCACATTTTCCCGTACTGATCTTACCGGACAACCGACGTTCACTCATAGCGGGTCCCGGCGACACAGCCGCAATTTTTCGGTCAAAAATTGACCGCCCGCGCTCAGTCATCCAACACCAGATCGTCGCCGTTGTCGCACACGAGACTGTCGTGGATGGCATCAAAGACCGGTACGAGAGGCTCCAATTCGGCATCGTAGCCCTGATACCACTCCAAAAAAGTCGCCCGTCCGGTCCGAAAACCGCGCATGACCACCCCATTCCACAGGTCGTGGCAGGGAAACTCCAACTCGCGGACAAGGCAGCGAAACGGGCCGAAAGCCCCCTCAGATTCTTGAACTTCCGCGTCGGGATACTCTTCCTGGAAGGTGCTCACCGCCTGATCGACGACCGACCTCACCGGAGGACGATCCGGAAACACGGCCAGACACCAGAACGATGTATCGGAGGCATGCAGGGTCACCAGCATGCCGGCTTCGGAAGGTTCTTCCTGCAGGCTCCAGAACCCCGGATACCAGAAGCGGAACCCCTCCCCCTCGTACACCGCATTGAGCAGTTCGGCCCCGCTTTCCGTGGGCCACGATTCCGCATTCATCGTATCCATCCTGAAGACAGGCCACTCCGGCCGCAGAGGCAGCTCGCCGAGCACTCGCCGCCGCGCCCGCGTCCCCCCAAGCCTGCCAGTTTGCCGCAGCTGCCAATCCGCCGCCGCTGCCCGCTGGCTACCCAAGGCAGTTTACCGTCCCCCAGGTCGCTTGCGAAGACGCCTTGGTCGGGAAG
>JBGSIP010000129.1:0-3385 GCA_041742495.1 Planctomycetaceae bacterium | reverse complement strand
GCTGACTTTGCCCTGCGACCGCCGCATGCCCCCGCGCTTTGTGCCAGCCTGGGACTGTCGACTCGTTTTCCGCAGCAACGGTGACCACGCCACGTGCGGCCGCCGGTCGCGATGACTCATTTCAGGAATTGTGAGGAATGCTGATGACGCAACCAAAAATTCTGGCATTTTCCGGCAGCGTGCGGCGGCAGTCGTTCAACCAGCGACTGCTGCAGGTGGTGGCTGAAGGAGCACGTCAGGCCGGGGCTGAAGTGACGTTAATCTCGCTGGCAGACTACGAGCTGCCGCTGTTCAACGAAGATCTGGAAGCCGAGGCGGGAGCGCCCGCTGCGGCGCTCGCGTTGAAGCAACTGTTCTTGCAGCATCACGGCTTGTTGATTGCCTCTCCAGAGTACAACAGCTCTGTGACGCCGCTGCTGAAGAACACGATTGACTGGATCTCCCGCCCGGCCCCCGGTGAACCGCGACTGGCGGCCTATCAACACAAAGTTGCGGGGATCGTGGCCGCCTCTGCGGGAGCGCTTGGCGGCCTGCGCGGACTGGTGCACTTGCGGGCGATTCTGGGGAATATCGGCGTGACGGTGGTGCCGAACCAGTTCGCGCTGTCGGCGGCAAATACGGCCTTCTCGGAGTCCGGCCAGATTTCCAACGTCAAGCAGGCCGATGCCGCGCGGAGTGTCGGAACCGACGTGGCCAACATGCTCCAGCGGCTGCTCGCTTGAAACGCAGTTAGACAGAGCGGGGCGGTTGTGAGACGATCCGCTGATCACAGGAGGTGAGTCCCGCGACTGTGCCTGTGGCGTGACGACTGTTTCCCGGGACGCAGACTAATGCGAGGGTTGCCATGCGCGCTGATGTTTGGTTGATGCTGTGGGGTTGCGTCATCTGGGGTTCGGTCCCGCGGCCGGTTGCGGCTCAACCAGATCCGGCGGTGGCCGGACAGTCTGTCCCAGCAACGATTCCGATTCCTCCCGACATCAACGACCGGTTTCTCGATCCTGACATGAACCCGGCCGAATGGGTGGAGCGATTTGAGATCGAAAGCCGCGAGGTCTTTCGTGTGCGCCGCGAACTAATGGACTTCGCCGCAGCCAAACCGGGAGACCACGTGGCCGACGTGGGGGCGGGAACGGGCTTGTTCACGCTGTTGCTGGCCGAACGCGTGCAAAGCTCTGGCTGGGTCTATGCGGTAGATATCGCGGCTCCGTTTGTCCGGCGCGTGGCCGAATTGTCGACAGTCGAAGATGCGGACTGGGTCACGCCCGTGGTGTGCACGGAAGATTCCGTCCGTCTGCCTCCGCAGAGCGTCGATCTGGTGTTCATCTGCGACACGTACCATCACTTCACAGCCCCCGCAAAGACCATGGCGTCGATCGCGCAGGCCATCAGACCACAGGGGCGATTGGTCGTCGTCGATTTTGAACGCATCCCGGGACAATCTTCAGAGTGGACCTTGGGGCATGTGCGCGCGGGTAAGTCGGTCGTGCGGCAGGAAATTGAGGCGGCCGGCTTCGAGTTTGTTCGTGAGGATGCGATCGAAGGACTCACGGAGAACTATGCGTTGGAGTTCCGCAAACTGGCATCCCCGTGACGCATCTGGTTGAGGTCAGTTCTGTCGCCCACGATCCCAGTCAGGACGATTCGGCGGCTACGCGCCCCATCGGTTTCTGGGGTGCCACCGGGCTGGTGATTTCCAGCATGGTCGGGGCTGGCGTCTTCACCACGTCTGGCTATGCGCTCGCCGACTTGGGATCGCCAGGGCTGGTGCTGACCGCGTGGGTGATCGGGGGTGTGATCGCGCTGTGTGGTGCGGTGTGCTATGGGGCACTGGCGAGCCGATTCTCCGAATCGGGGGGCGAGTATCTCTTTCTCGCGCGAGCCGTGCATCCATTGGCGGGATTTCAAGCCGGCTGGATTTCGATGATTGCCGGGTTTACCGGCGGCATCGCACTGGCTGCGGTTGCGCTGGCCAAGTATCTCGCGGAGCCTCTGTCGCTGACCGCCGGCTGGCAGAGTTCGGCGGTGGCGCTGGGAGCAGTCTGGCTGGCGGCCGCTGCGCACTCCGTGAGCGTGCGTCCGGGAGTGTTGCTGCAGACCCTGCTGGTCGCCATGAAACTGGCGGTACTGGCCGTGGTGATTGCCAGTGGACTTCAAGCGGCGTGGCGCGGTGAGTGGGCTGTGCAGCAGCCTGTCACAACGGTCGAAGTATTGCCGCCGGCCCCCGGCACGCTGTGGCTGTCGATGGCGATGAGCGTCACCTGGATTTCACTGAGCTATTGCGGGTTTAACGCAGCGATCTACGTGGCGTCGGAAGTCCGCGACGCCGGGCGAACTGTCCCGCGCGCCATGTTGTTGGGAACGGCGGTGGTCACGCTGTTGTATCTGGCCTTGAATGGCGTATTCGTGCTCGGACCACCGATGTCGGTCGTGAGCGGCCAAGAGGATGTCGCGGTTGTTGCGTGTCGAGCGCTGGGGGGAGCCGCTTTGGCAGAGCTGGTGCGCGTGGGCATTGTGCTGGGACTGGCGACCTCGGTGTCGGCCATGATGCTGGCTGGGCCTCGCGTGTACGCTCGGATGGCCGACGATGGCGTGCTGCCACTCTGGTTTCGATTTGCCGGCAAAGTGCCCCGCTGGGGCATTCTGTTCCAGGCGGCGGCCGCAAGTGGACTGATTCTGTCAAGCGGTCTGCGCGACCTGCTGACGTGGCTGGGCTTCACGCTGTCGTTGTCGGCCGCCGCCACGGTGAGCGTTCTGTTCCTGTTGCGTCGCCGCCCGGGCGAACCCGCGATTGTCATGCCCGGTTATCCGTGGCCCGCCGTGGTCTTCGTGGGGGGAACACTGATCAGCGCAGGATTGACATTGTGGCGAGAACCGTGGCAATGCGTGGCCGGCCTGGTGGTCATTGCCGCCGGATTTCTCGTCTGGCCGGGAACATGGGGAGCAGCCACCGTCAGGACAAAGTGACGGCACAATGCGTCACTACAGTAGCCGTTGCGCGCCGCTAGAAGCGTTCGGGGACGGCGTATTGCCCGCGGGCCGGGCGGGTCAGCAGGGCATTGGCGGCATCGTCGCCCGGGAACGTCTCCGCTGCCGGATCAAAGTGCAGCGTGTGATCGACGCGATACGCAATGTTTGCCAGATGGCACAGCGAGGACGACATGTGTCCCTCTAGAATTTCGGCGTTCAGCTCGGCGGGATTTTG
Organism: Planctomycetaceae bacterium; assembly: GCA_041742495.1. GTDB lineage: Bacteria > Planctomycetota > Planctomycetia > Planctomycetales > Planctomycetaceae > JBGSIP01. Next base: position 183 of record JBGSIP010000129.1, on the reverse strand, counting down.
CGAGCGGACCGCCGAGAGCCAATTGCGGAAGTGCGCCGTGTCGGAAATGGGGCTGCCGTCTTCAAACGCCGACGGACCCTGCTCCCGTTTGGGGCCAAGGAATGTGCGATAGCTGGAGTAATCCGGGAAAATCATGGTTCCTTCGGTGCCGAGGAAGATCGCGCCAACCGGGTAATCCTTCTG
>JBGSIP010000128.1:0-2105 GCA_041742495.1 Planctomycetaceae bacterium | reverse complement strand
TTCCAGTTGGTCGATCACCGCGACATCAGAGAACAGTACCAGCGATTCGCCGTCTACCCGCAACCCCGGCGTCCAGCCATCGACACTGTCCAGCCAGCGCGTCAGACCATCGCGGGCAAACCGCGCCTGCACACGCCACGGGGGTGCGGCGGGCCGCTCTTCAGCGTGACTGATGGCCAAGAGGCTGAGCAGAGTCGCTCCCGCATTCTCCAGCGCGAGGGTCAGCGGCTGTACCTCAGCCACGGCAACCTGTTCGGTCTGTGTTCGCAGGGCCACTCCCACCGCCGCTTCCAGTGGCAGGAGTTTGCCGGTCTCAGCAGCACCATCTTGCGGAGCCCGGTACGCGACAAAGCCTCCCCAGCCGCGGCCAAGCTGGTCCGACAACTGTTGAAATGATTCCACGTGAACGAAGACCTGCAACAACCGCTGGGCGGTCGCAGCCTCGTGGGAACCGGCCGTGAAGAGCAGATCGAGCACGCGACCCAGCCACGGCAGCCCCTTCACGCCGCTGAACACAACCAGTGATTCCGCAGGTGCCATCCGCAGTACCGGTGCGTGCTCCGCGAAATCCGGGCGTTCGTCGGTCACGGCTGCCAAGGGAAGGTCCCCACGGGCGACCACCGTTTCCAGCAGCACGCCGGGACGCAAGTCAACCGCGGCAAACAGCGAAAATGTATCGTCCCAGTCCGCCAGCGGCAGCAAACGTCGCACAGCCTGCCAGTCAGCCGGCTGCTCGGGACGCACGGGGGATTTATTGACGAAGCATTCAATTCCGCCGACCGTCTTCGAACGCGCCCGCAACTGCTGATAGGTCTCCGTGTCGACCAGACGTTTGCCGGGATCTGTCGGATCACTCAGCGAAAACGCGGTTTGCAGTGTCTGGGGACTGTCCGCAAAGAACAGGCTGCGTCCGGTTCGAGCAATATAGACTTCATCACCATTGTTTCCGTCGATGCGCTGCCACACTTCCGCGGCAACGCCGTCCAGTGAGACGGCGGTCATGCGACCCCGTTCGGCCTGCTGCCAGCGCGTGACAAATGCGTTGACGAGTTGTTCGTTGCGACCACGCACCGCCAGCAGAAACTCGCGAACCGATCCCGACTCATCGTCCGCCGTGATCGCCAGCAAGGCTGAGTCTTCACACACTTCCGCCAGCACTTCATGGCCGGGCCGACCCATCAGCCGCGTCACAATATTCAGCAGCGCGCCCACTTTGCCATCCTGCTGTTGCCGCACGAATCGATCGATACGACGAATCTGCCGGCAGCGCTCCCACAATCCACTGGCGATCAGCTCTCGAATTCGCGTGGGGGGATTGTCGATCTCGACCAGCAGCGTGGCGGTCGCGGGGACGTAGCGCACCAGCGGCACTTCTGGTTCAGCGACAACCGCAGTCGCCACAGTTGTGGTGACCGGCGGAACGGCGGCGCTGGACCATAGAGCGACCAATACTGCGGCTGGCAGCAGCACTCCAGAACAGGCGCCCGCCAGACCAGTCACAACAGGGAGTGTGGCAACAGTGGGCATAGCTGGTCACGGCTCTACGGTAAGACAACAAGACTCACACGGTTGGTGCCTCCGCCAGCACCCTTCAATCTGCACTCTCTCAAGCACGCCTGCCCCACGTCCCCGGCAGACCACCAGCATCGCGGCAACACTGTCTGCGGGGAAGTCACACATCTTCCTCGGGAGTGACCCATTCGAGCGTGATTCGCAGACCCGACTGCAAGGGGGCCAAAGCGCGATCGCGCCAGGCATCGGTCCGACGGGTCTGATCTTCCCACCGCCGGACCTGCGCCCGCCAGTGCTCGGCAGGGGGCCCATTCACCACCATTGTGGAGACACTTGTCACCGAATCGGGCACAGATTGCACAGTCTCGCAGGCCGCCTGCGCGTCGGCCACCCATTCCCGCACCGAAAACGACTCCAACTCTGGCAGTGCAGTCACGGACTCAGCCAAGGCCGCCGCCGGAGGTACACCGGCGTCGTCGGTCACTCCCGGAGCAAGCGGTGAGGTGGACGCGGATCCGGGGACGGGGACGGGCTGGCCTGGCGTGTGTTCGGCGATGAGTGCCGTCCCGTCGGATTTGGGCGCGGCTGGGATC
>JBGSIP010000127.1:0-2856 GCA_041742495.1 Planctomycetaceae bacterium | reverse complement strand
CTGCGCAGGTATTCCTGGGTTCGGAATGTTTCCCCCGCAATGCGGTTGTTTGCGGCAATAAGGACTAGGTGTCCACCGGTTACCAAGGCCCTGTGCATTTCGCGTAATGCCTCCCGCATTTCGTTGAGATATGTTCCAGCGATCGCTGCTCTCACGCGGTCGTGTTGATAGATCCGCTGCAACACGCCGTCTGCGGCTGGCACACCTGTTACCGGTGCCTGTTCGCACTCGTGCACATAGAATTCTTCTCGCCCAACCATTTCTGCCTTGAGTCGGCGAAGTCCCGTACCTTGGCACATGCCAAGCCAGCCGAGGCCAAGGGAGCTAGAGCGGATATACTTTTGTGCTCCGGGATATGGAGGTGAGGTGATGATCAAGTGGACCGAATCGTTGGCAACGACGTGTCGGGAGGTCCCTTTTCCGCCCCGACGTTCTCCCAACTGCCTAGCATTTCCTTGGAAGATGTGGCTCTCTGGCAGTTGAACAAAGCTTATCGCTTGCAATCGCCGTAGATTCACTTCTACGACATCTCGGAGTACGGCCTCAACATTGACGCGACGTAGTCTTCGTAGATGTTCATCGAGCTTGTCACGGAACGGATGGCCTTGCGGGTACTGACCAGTCCGCAGACGAACCGGCACGGAGAGCCGAGGATTAGCTAGTGTCCGTCCGAAAAATGGTGCTGCGTCGTTTTTTCGGGGCGGGGCGGCAGCCGAACGCGGACGAAGATTGTGCGGCGAACAGAAAGCGGGGCATTCGCAGGCGGGAGGAGTGGCCGATCAGGCCGCTACAGGGGCTCACATCACGGCATGAGCAGTGTAGGGCGAAATTGTGGCGGCTACGATGGTCAGACATCGTAGGCGAGGGTGCCTGGCAAGTGATGCGAACGCTTTCTCAGGCAGCACATCGGCGATGAGAAGTTGCCGCTTGGCAGTGGGGTAATTCTCGAGCGACCAACAGTTTGCCCAGCACGTGAAGATTCCGACCCAACACACCCAGACCAATGTAGCGTGCGAACCCGCGTTCGGTCCGATCGCGGCAACGCTCCAGTCCGTTGCCCGACTCAAGCGCACCGATCGCCGACTCGATTCCCGGATGCGACTGCCGCGCTGCGCGGAACTCGACGCTGGCCATCTTCTCCTGCTCGTCCGCCTGGCTGGCTCCCGGCATCGGCAGGCAGGGATGCTTCACGATCTCGGCCAGCTTCTTTTGGTTCTCCGGACTGTGAAAGCCCCGGTCGAACGAGGCTCGCCGAATCTTTCCCTGGTGACGCTTCTGAGCCTTCCGCGTCTGCGCGAGCACCACGTCGCGATCGCTCTTGTCACGTGGCAGGATGTGATAATGCGAGATGAAGCCCGCTCCGTCCTCGTAGATCAGCACCAAACGGCCGAACTGCACCGGCTGAGCTGCCTTGCCCCGCTTGTACAACTGCGTGTGCGTCTCGAAGATGCTGAACAGCTTCTCGCCGTTGGGAACCGTCTCGCCTTCCAGCACGCGCCGCCGTGCGATCCCGCAAACCTTCCGCGTACGTTCGAGAAAAGTCTCCAATTCCTTGCCCAACGCCAGGGCCTCTGCATCGGCCGTGCCTGTTTCTCGTACCTCTTCGCGGAGCGCCTCAGCCCGCCTCAGAACCATCTCTGCCAGATCCAGCAGTTCCTGGTACAGCGGCTTGAGCCGCTGTTGGTAGTCGTTTCCCTTGCGGGCGGCGATGCGTTCGATCTTCCGCACCAACTTCTTCGCCTTGCGATTGAGGTGCTTGTGCTGCCGCCAGCCGTCCAGGCCGAACAGTCCGGCCAGCGTCGCCACGAGGCGGAGCACCTTCCGCAAGCCGTCGCCGATGAGATTGCTGTCGGTGGGGTAGTGGATGTTGGTTTCCGCCACAAAGGAGTCGCCTCGCACCGTCCGGGCCGCCGCGGGCTCCAGGCGGTGCCCCTCCGCGACAATCGCCTGGTTGATCTTCTCGATCGTCTCGGGACGCAGCTTGGTCAGGTTGTCGTGGATTCGCCGCCAATCGAAGCCGTCCTCTTCCGCTTTCTCTTCTGTCTGCCAATCGCCGATCCCCATGATCTGCCGCAAGCTGCGATGGTTCTCGGCAAGATTCTGCAACTGGTCGTAGTCGAGGTTGCAGCCCAGCCGAGCGGCGGCCAGCACAAGGATCGACCAGTAGTCCAGGCCCTTGCGGCCCCGCTTGGCGCTGGATGTCCCATTGACATCGCGGGCAATGGCCCGGAGGATGGAGTCTCGCACCTGGGGGCGGCTGTAGATGTGCTGAAGGGCCCGCAGGATCGGGATGATCTCGGTGCGGCAGTTGAGGTTCAAGCGGACGTTGGGGATCGACGGACAATCCAGACGCCGCTGAGGGTCGAACGCTTTTCGCATCATTCGTGCTCCTCGAAGATTGGGCCGTGCGTGGCAAGAACTCCCACGCTTTCGACGCGCCGCGCACGCAATCGTTCACATCTTCGAGGAGCTTTTTTGCGAAATCACCCGGAAAAGCCAGCCTCAGCCCCTTTTCGGACGGACACTAGCTACGAGATCCCGTGCGCACCTTCGAATGAACACGGGGGCGGCGTCGAAACGGTAACCGCGATTGAGGTGGTAGGGGCCAACCCGAGGCTGCTCTGGCAAGTGCCAAGAGAGGAATGCCGGTCGACGACGGCCAATAGGGCCAGCACCGCCGAGACGATCAGGGGGCAATCCACGCGTTGTCACCGCTCTGCACCCATGCCGGATGCCTCGTGCAGTGGAACGAGTTTGAATCGACCTGGGACTGCCCTTGTCACGGCGGCCGGTACTCGCCGTTGGGGCAACGGGTCTATGGCCCCCCCGCCAAGGACCTCGACGTGATCCCGCTCG
>JBGSIP010000126.1:0-1585 GCA_041742495.1 Planctomycetaceae bacterium | reverse complement strand
TCGGCCGGCCGCTGGCCGCGCTTAAGTGCTGGTTCGCAGCGGCAGCGTCACGCGTCGGCCAGTCCGTGCCGATTCGTAGATCCCCAGAATGATCTCCACGCTCTTGCGACCTTCCCGCCCGTCAATTTCAGGCTGCCGGCCCGATTTCACAGCGGCCACAAAGTCCCGAAACTGAGCCAGATGGCCCTGATAGGAAATCGCCTTCGGATCGCTGGCCCCGCCGGTGGTTCCCGCTTTGCGGGCCAATTGCGATTTCAGTTGCGCGTCACTCTCCTGCGGTTCCGCAAACTCCCACATCAACAGATCGTCCTGTTCGACAATGGCCGAACCCCGATTGCCGTGAATTTCCGTCTTCTTCAGCAGTCCCGGCCACGCGCTGGTCGTCGCGGTCAGCGTACCAAGGGCCCCGTTGCGGAATTTGAGAGCCGCCACCCCCGTGTCTTCCACTTCAATGCGCTCGTGTGCCAGCGTGCCGGTGACCGCGGCGATCTCGGCGACATCCCCCATGAACCACTGCAGCAAGTCGACATTGTGAATGGCCTGATTCATATAGGCCCCACCACCATCGAGAGCCCACGTACCACGCCAGCCACCCTGGTCGTAGTATTCCTGCGACCGCCACCACTTCACGAACGAGTCCCCCAGCGTCAGCGTACCGAATCGACCGGTGTCGATCGCCGCTTTCAGTGCCACGTTCACGGCACTGAAGCGCGACGGGAGAATTGCCCCCAGCAGCACGTTGTTACGCTCGCAGGCGGCAATCATGGCATCGCAGCGTTCGAGCGTAATTTCCAGCGGCTTTTCCACCAGCACATGCTTGCCGGCGTTGGCAGCCGCAATGGCGGCGTCGCGATGCGCTCCGCTGGGCGTGCAGACCGTGACAATGTGCACCGCCGGATCAGCTAGCAGGCTGTCGAGCGATGCGTGCACCGTACCGCCGTGCTCAGCAGCGAATGCCTCTCCCGACCCCGGCCCTTCGGAGAAACAGCCCACGACTTGCGCACCGTCCAGCTCTTCGATGGCCCGGGCGTGAAACCGCGAAATCATCCCGCAGCCAATAATGCCAAACCCAATCGTCATGATGTCCGTCCTGCAGTTCGATCCGAAATGTAAAATGTGCGCCCCGGCCGTCGGCCGGCAGCGACCCGCTGTCCCGCTGACTCACAACCAGCGGTGCCAGTGCCCCCCAAAAATTCCCGGCGGCCCCGCGCCAAACCCGTGGCCAGTGTTTCGTCCCGCCCAGTGAGCCAGTCTCCCGCTGCAGTTTGCGTGTCGCGGGAGTCGGTCAGTCCACCAGCTTGACTTGGCCGAAACTCTTTTTGCCCGCCCAGACAATGAGTCCATCCTGAATGGGCACCAGTTGCGCGTGCGACGTGAGGGGCGTTTTCTCGGCCCCCAGCCGGGCTCCCCCCTGTTCAATCAGCCGCCGTGCATCGCTTTTGGTTTTGACCAGTCCGGTCAAGGCGAGCAAGTCCACCGCTTTGAGTTCTCCGTTCTCTAAATGGGCGCGGGAAAGCGTCAACGCGGGGATGTCCGCGGGCAGTCCGCCGCCACCCACTTCATGCTCCCAACGCTCAATTGCCGC
>JBGSIP010000125.1:0-2766 GCA_041742495.1 Planctomycetaceae bacterium | reverse complement strand
GCTGCTCGTCGGTGAGCGTCTTTGGAGGGACGATTTTGAGCACGGCAAACAAATCGCCACGCTCTCCGGTCTTGGCATGCGGAGCCCCTTCGCCGCGCAGTCGCAGCCGTGCACCGCTGGCAGTTCCCGGTGGCACGGTGACGCTGGCGATCGTTCCTGTCAAAGTCGGGACTTCGATGCGGGCTCCCAGAGTGGCTTCAAAAATCGTGACCGGGACATCGACCAGTACGTTGTCTCCATCGCGACGGAACCAAGGGTGAGGAGCAATCTTGATCGTGACCAGCAAATCGCCGGCCGGTCCGCCGCGTCCAGATTCGCCTTGTCCCGCAAGTCGCACCACGGCACCATCGCGAATGCCGGCGGGGATCTTGACGTCGATGAGTTCGCGCTCTCCATCGCGGTTGATGGTCAACTCATGGCGGCCCCCCTGGATGGCCGTTTGAAACGAGACGGTGATTTCGGCCCGGGAGTCTGCCCCTTTTTGTGGCCGCGGACGCATGCGTGGTCCTCGCCCGCCCCCTGCTCCGCCGCCACCCATCGCGCCGAACAAGTCATTCAGGTCGACACCCCCTCCGCCAAAGATGTCGTTGAAGTCAAAATGGGGCCCCGCGCCGGCTCCAGGTCCCCCCGCCCCGGGACCCGAGCCCGGTCGGAATGACTGCCCGAAGCGGTCGTACTGCTGACGCTTTTCGGTGTCGCCCAGCACGTCGTAAGCCGCTTGAATCTGTTTGAATCGATCGGCGGCCGCTTTGTCGTCCGGCCGGCGGTCCGGGTGGTATTCGCGCGCCAGCTTGCGGTAAGCCTTGCGAATGTCGGACTCGCTGGCGGAACGGGGAACGCCCAGAGTTTCGTAGAAGTCAGTCATGCGTGCTGCGGTATCGATTCCTGAACGCCAGTTTGTGTTGTATCCCCTCAGCGATCGCTTGTTCCAAACCCGGCTGCGAATCGCCAGCGTGATCTGTCGCCCGGTTCGTGCGCCAGGCACGCGAACCGCGGAGGGGTGAGTCTATCGTATCACCTGCCGATCATTGAAGTTCCTGCCCGCAATGCGCACACGTGGGAAGATCGGCCCGCGTCGGCTGGTGACAATGCCAGCACTCCAGGTCTGCGGTCCCTCCTGCGATGGATTCTCCCGCTTCCGAGAGCCGGTTGCTCCACGTTAGCACAATCACCAGAACCAACGGCACGACCACGATCGACAGTCCAAAGAGGGGCAGCACCCAGAATAACCAACTCATGCGGTTTCGACTTTCCGCTCGCAGACCTGGTGAACCCCACTGACTCGCCGCGACTGCGGCTTCACCGGGAACTTGAGCCCAAAACGGCTGGCGGGCCGATTGTGCGGAAAAAAGGGGTTCTTCTCATCCTCGTGGCACGATTAAGCCGATGAGACGAATTGTACGGGGTGATTGCCGCCGGAGCAGCCCGCGTTGGCACGTGGGGAGGGGCACCGGCGAGATTTTTAGCCGGGTCAGCGCCAGGCAACATCCAACTGACCCGCCGGGGAGACGATTCCACCATGTCCAGGACTCCCTTCACGCTGGCGTGCTGCCTGTGGCTGATCGGCAGCATGTTCGACCTGACTCCCACCCCGGCCCAAGGACAATCACCTCGGCCGGTCGTCATCAACGACCCCGTGGCTACGCCCGCTCCTGTGATCTGCCTGGGTGCGGTGACCCGCGCTGGCAGTTTTGACTCGGCCGCTGGCGGCACTGTCGGTCGGCTGGTCAATGCGGCTGGCGGTCTGCGCAGCGATTCTGACGACACTGTCCTCATCATTCGCGACGGGCGAGCAGCGATTCGAGTGTTTGATGCCCGGAATTCTGACGCCGCGGTCGAGCCAGGCGATGTGCTTCTGGCTATTCAGCGACGAGCCAATTCCGCCCGGATCATGACGCTGGAAGAGACCTCCGCCGGCGAGTTCCGGACGATTGAATCTGGTCATCTCCACCAAGCCGATGCGGCGGGTGTGGTGGCTGTCGTTGGTTTGTACGACCAACCCGTGCTGTGGCCAGTCACCCAAGGGCTGCGGCTGACTGATGTCTGGTCAGCCACGTGGAAGCAAGGGGCCGGGGCTCTCTCCAGAACCAGTGTGATTTTCCCCACCTCGATGACACCTCACGCCGCTGAGGCGGGTTTGATGCTGGCACCTGGAATGGTGTTGCTGGTGTCCGAGCGTGACATCGTCCGAAGCATGCTGCCGCCGATCCCGGTGGCGGCCGTGGAAGAGAACCGTCCGCTGTCGGCGACGACTGCTCAACCGGCAGGACAACCAGCGTTGTCCGCTTCCTTCGCGCCGGTGGCCGAAGTCTGCGAAGCGGAAGCCAGCCCGTTTTCGTTGGCCCCCATTCCCGATCCGATGTGGCCCACATTTGTCGCTGACGCAGCAATGCCGCCCGCCGCGGCGTCAGCGTCGCTGCCCGAAACAACCGCTGCGCCGGTCCCTTCAATGCTGATCACCGCGCCTCAATTGGCCTCCGTGGAGACCGCACCGATGCGGATTCCCTCCATGACCGCCGATCCGTCGGAAACGCCGCAGGCTTATCAACGGACTGCGCCGCCACTCTCCTTCCCGTCACCTGTTCCATCCGGCCAACCCACGCCGGTGCAAGTGGCCAATTCCGGTGCGGCGACGCCCAGGTTGGCGATGGCTGGCGAATCTGTGGCTCGCCTGCCACTGAGCGAGAGCGTGATTCGCCACGAACTGGCCCCGGTGCCGCCGTTCCTGAATGCGGAACCGCTGCCGCCGTTGAGCGGCGTGAAGGC
>JBGSIP010000124.1:0-2083 GCA_041742495.1 Planctomycetaceae bacterium | reverse complement strand
GCATTCATCGCGAACAAATCCCCATCTATCACCCGGACCTGCGGCGATTCATGCCGTACCTCGCGGCGCTCACAGTGGGCTGGTGTGTGGGGATGTGCTCGTTGTCCCGTTGCTATGTGACGCCGACGTACATGGTGGTCGGCCTGTCGACGTGCTTCTTTGAAATGGTGCGGCTGCATTCCTTTCCGATGCAGCCAATCGTGGTGTGGAACCGTGTGATGGTGACCCGGCTGGCGATGGCCAGTTGTGGTCTGCTGGTCTGCTGCTTCATGTTCGTCAAGCTGTTTGCCAACTTTGGCGGCTAACCCGCGTGCTCGTCTGCCCGACGGGCCGGGGCAGTCCCGATGAACCTTTCCCACAGGAAAACCCACTCGTGGCCGCGGTCGCCGACGACATCGAGAACTTGCAGAGCCCGCCGACGACTGCGGAGCCGCGGCGTCCTGCGCCCGTGCGTCATCGCTCGCTGAAGGTCAGCGTGGGCATGAGCTGGCTGGCGCACTTCGTCATGTTGTGCATTGGCTTGTTCCTGATGCCATACGTCAAGAACACCGTCGGCGATGCCACCTATGGCACGTGGCTGCTGGTGAATTCGATGGCGAGCTATGCCGGGCTGCTGTATCTGGGGCTGGGACAGACCATCACCAAGTACACTGCAGAGCACCATGCCCGACACGAGTTTCGACAACTCAACGAAGTCACTTCGTGCATCCTGTCCGTGTACTTGGGGATGGGGGGAGTAGCGTGCGGGATCGGACTGGGCGCGGCCTACTTTGCAGAGGGCTTCGTCTCGACAGAAGGTGCACCGGTTGGAGAAATCCAGTTGGCGTTTGTCGTGCTGGGCATCAATGCCGCGATCGCGTTGGCTGGAAGCGTCTTTGGAGGTGTGCTCCTGGGGCTGCAACGCTTTGATGTGGATCGACTGATTCATGTGGCGATGTCGATCCTGCGACTGGTACTGACCGTCGTATTTCTGAGTCAGCGGACTCCAGTGCTGACGTTGGCGCTGGTGTTTCTGGCAGTCACCGTGATCGAGAATCTGCTGCTGGTGGTGAGTGCGTTTGTCAGCCTGCCCGAGTTGCGGGTCGGCCCGCGTTACCTCACGCGAGCGGCCTATGAGCGTTGCTTCCACTTCGGTGGCTTTGCCTTTCTGTCAGCCATTGCGGACTACCTGATTTACTTCTCGGATCTCGTGGTGGTGGGGCTGATTCTAGGGCCGGTGGCGGTGGTGCCGTATGGCATTGCGTCGCGATTGTGCCAGATGGTCCGCGAGCCGATTTTGCAGATTGGGGAGGTGTTTCTGCCGAAGGCGGGCCAGCTCCACGCACAGAGTCGCATGGATCGCCTGAGGCCGTTGGTCTATCAGGGCATCGGCGTGTCCGTCTTGTTGACGTCTACGGTATTTATCGGCGCGGCAATCTTTTCGCCGCTGCTGATCGAAGTGTGGATGGGGGCGGGATACGACAGCAGCTATGGCGTGCTGTTGATTCTGCTGGCCGGTCAGATGGTCGCCTTGCCGCTGGCGCTGGTACGCCGGGTCCTGTTTGGCATTGGACAAGTGCGCGTCCCGGCATTGCTGTTTCTGGCCGAAGCGATTGCGAACCTTGTGTTGTCACTTCTGCTGATTCGACCTCTCGGTCTGTACGGAGTTGCTCTGGGGACTGCGATTCCGATTGTCGCAGTCGAGCTTTGTCTGCTGTGGCCGTATGCGGCCCGCACGCTGGGCCTGTCGCTGATGCAGGGGCTAGGGCGGCAACTGGGAGCGCAGATTCCGGGTCTGTGTGTGCTGGTGGTGTTCTGCCTGGGGGCACGCACTTTCAATCCGACGGCGAGCTGGGTGTGGGTGGGGATGCTGTCCGCCGGCGGAGCCGTGTGCCTGGTCGCCAACTGGTGGCTGGCGCGCGCTGTCCAGCGATGGGTGGATTCCCGATTGCCGCTGTCACACGAAGGGGCGTAGGACCATGAACCACTGCCACCTGACCACTGCCTCGCAACAACTGAGTCGGCCGGCGCCGGGATCGCTATCGTTGCGTTTGACGACGCGCGTGCTGGGGCCATCGCAGGTTGCCGAAGCGCTGGCCGAATG
>JBGSIP010000123.1:0-5564 GCA_041742495.1 Planctomycetaceae bacterium | reverse complement strand
CATCAGCTTTTACGAGGTCTATGAGATTCTCGCTGCCATCGCCGCGGACGATCGATTGACGATGGTCGAAGTTCAGGACCTCAAGACGATTTTTGAGTATTCACAGACGCTCGATGGCCCGTCCAAAGAACTGCTCCGCTGGTTCATTGCGAATGCTGCCAAGATGCAGGCCGCGTCGGAACCCGTGCCTCGCCCGGCCGGCACGTCACAATCGGCGACGCAACAAGCAGACCAAGAGTTTCGACGTCGACACCCCGAACTCAAAGGTCGCGCTCTGACGAGTGCCAAATCCGACGCCGCCCTGCGCGCCGAGTGGGTGCAGTTGTACAAGCAATTCGGCGGGCGGTAAGGCAGGCTCTGATCCTGCGCGCGTTGGCCCTCACGCGACATCAAGTGCCATCGGCGGCGGTGGCCGGGGCTTCCGAGGCGGTCGTGTCGACAGTCACTGTAGCGGCCGCGGTCGCGCTCGGGGTGGTCGCCGTCACAGCGGTAGTCCCGGTATTCTCAGCAGCACCGTCGGTGGCGGTGCGCTTTGTCGCCCCAACTGTGGCGGTGCTTTCTGTCGCCCCAACGGCGGTGGTGGTCTCGCTTCCGTCAGTCGTTGCTTTGTCTGCCGGGACCGTCGCCGGCGATGGTTCGGTCTTGGCAACGGGCGTTTCACTCTGCTTGAGCAAGCGGGCAGCCTCAGCCTCCTTCGACAGTTGCGTGATCTCCGCCGCGAATGACGAGCGGGGGTTCAACACCACAGTCGTGCCAACCGTGAGTCCGGCGCGAATTTCGATATCAATATCGTTCGAAGCCCCAATCTGAACCGTCCGCCGCTGCAGCGTGTTGTTTTCAATCACCCAGGCGTAGGCCACATCTCCCGTCGACACAATCGCCTGCACGGGGGCGAGCACCAGATCGTTGCGATTGAGCGACTCGATCTCATAGCGGGCACTGAGCCCCGGCCGCAGACCGACTTCCAGCGGACGGCTGCCCAGCAGCTTCAGCTTGCAGATGTAGTATTTCTTGTCGTAGTTCGGCCACGAGCCCTCGACGGGGACCGGCGAGATCTCCGTCACTTCCGATTCAAAGGTCTCGTCCGGAAAGGCGTCGATGGTGACCCGCGCCCGTTGCCCCAGCTTCAACGCAGCGAATTCGCTTTCGTTGACCTTGGCTTCCACCTGCAGCGCCGATAGATCGGGCAGACGGATGATCGTACGGCCCTGCCAGACTTCCGCCCCCACGCGAATGAGATATTCATCATCGCCGTAACGGCGGGCCTGATCGTTGTCAAAAATGACTTCGCCATTCTCCGGCGCAACCAGCGTGCACTTGGAGAGATAGCTGGTCCACTTCTCGACTTCCCGCTTGGCCAGTTCCAGTCCCATTGTCCGCGATTCAAACTCCGCTTTGGCCTTGCGCATCGCAATGTCGGCCTTCAATTGCACGCGGACAAATTCCCGGGCCTTTTCTTCTTCGTCTTCAATCAGCTCACGCTGCTTTTGAACGTAGGTGAATTCCTGCAGGACGCGCAGTTTTTCCTGTTCGGCATCCAGGTCGAGCTGGGCCCGGCGCACGCGCGTCTTGGCCTGTTCCAGATCGGACAACTGGCGGTACCCCTTGCGGACCATCCCCAGCGTGAACTCCATCCCCTCCAGTTCGGCTTCATAGTCGACCCGCTTGACCTCGATGTCCCCCTGCAGCCGCTTGAGCTCCTGCTTGTATTCCCCTTCGAGATACTTGCGGCGTTGCAGCACGGCCAGTTCCGACGCGAGCCTGGCCTTGCTGATGTCGCTGGCGTTGGTCTGTTCCTGCAGGCCCAGTTTTTCGCGCGCCTCTTCAAACGCCGCCTGGGCTTCCGTCAGTTCCTGATTGGATTCGTTGAGACGGTCTTTCACTTCGCTGTTGTCCAGCTCGCAGACCTTGTCCCCTTTTTGAACTCGGCTCCCTTCTTCCTTCAGCCAGATGATCTTGATCCGGCGATCCACTTCGCTCGCAATGGTGATGTTCTGACTGCTTTCCACCAGACCGGTGCCGTCAATTGTGCGGATCAATCGCCCTTGGCGAATCTCCCCCGTGACGAATTGCGTCAGATCCGTCTCGGCTGGCCTCCATTTCCCGAAGCGAAGCCCCGGAGTCAGCAGGCCCGCCGTCAGTAGACCGCCCACCGCCAAGACGGCCATTCCCAGACGCAGCCCGCGGCCAGACCGTCGCCAACGCTCACGTTCACACCGGGTGACGCAAACCGCTGGCGATTCTCGCCGCTGGAGAGTCTGGAACCGACGCACTGGCATGTTCACCTGACCGCAGGCACTGTTCGGTCTGATTGAAAAACGGAAATCACCTGGCACTGCAGCGAGTCGGAACGCGGGACAATTTGTTTCCCGACCAGCGGTTTTCGCCAAAAAAGAACTTGTGCCGCACTCGACAATCCGGAACGCCGTTCTCGCAACACCGCCGCCTCACGGCACGGCCATTGTGCTGACCGACGGGCGGGAAGCGTCAGGCACGCTTTCGCACATCTTCGCCAGTTGGGGGAGGACCACGCGATGGTAACCCTCTGCCCCTCCTTGGTCAGCCCTGTTTGTTCGGCAGACGCAACAAAAAAAAGGCCCTCTGGCCGAAACCAGAGGACCTGTCATGTTTTCAGCCTCAGAAATTGCCGACCAGTCCCGGTCGTTCCCGCATTCGCCGCGCAGGTCAGGCCATCACTCGATTGCGGCCCCACCAATCCATGCCGACTTGTGGATGATTGAACTTACTCCCCGTAGAACCGGGTCAGTTCTTCGTCCGAGATCGGGTCGGTGGTCGAGTCGCTGCTCAACTGCACGCGGAAGCGAACCGAACCAGCGCGTCCCGCCCGCACCTTCACTTTGAAATACGTCGTTTCACCCGGGCCCACACTGGCCAGCGGACGGAAGACCAGGGAGTCGAGTTCCGACAGGTATTCGGTTGGCCCTTCGGCAGAGAGAATCTCCAGCCCCTTGGGAAGTTCACACCGCACCGTCACGTTGTTAGCAGCCAGCGATCCCTGGTTGCCGATTTTGATCGTATAGATCGTTTCGCTGCCAACTTCGATCGGGTCTTCGGAATCGGTGATCTCCAGCGCCAGCGAGGCGATGCCCGCGACCTTCATCCCCAACTGGGCATCGGCGCGAGCTCCCTGCTCGGAGGTGGCCCGTACAAAGTGCGTGTAATCGCCCAGTTCGACGGCTTCCAGCGTCACCTTCATCGCGGCCTTCTCGCCGCCTCCCAGGCGACCAACAAACCAACTGACAATCTGCGTGCTGCTGTCATAGGTCGCACCGTGATCGGCCGAGATGTACTTGAGCCCTTCGGGAATCTTGTGCATCAGCCGCACGTTGCTGGTGGGAACGGTCCCAGTGTTTGACACCGAGATATCAAATTCGGCGGTCCGGCCTTTGAATCGCAGCGGCGGACCATCGATACGGGTTTCCAGAGCGGGCGAAACGACCCGCACCAGCGAGGTGGCGGCTTCCTGCAGCCCGGCATCGCCCCGCGCCGCGACCTGAATCACATGATCACCACCGGCGGTGGCTGACAATGCCAGCCGGATCGTTCGCGATTCACCCGGATTCAGCGAACCAATATCCATCACCAGCCGTTCTCCCTTGGCATGTTCGATGCCCGCGGGAATGGCGGCCTCAATCTGCACGTTCTTCGCAATCCCCGTCCCCGGGTTGGTCACCGTCACCTGATGCGGAGCAGGATCGCCCAGCAGCACTTCCGAAATCCCGGCGATCTCCAGTTTCAACATCGGCTGGCGGATCGCGAACACGGTCTGCGCTGCCGCGGTGAAGCGGACATTGGCCGTGGCTTCGATATCGCCGGTCTGGCTGGGAATCATGGTGATGGCAATGATCTGCTGCTCACCGGGCGCCAGACTTTCAAATCGCCAGTTCAACTGCGTGTTGGAGATCTCGGGAATCGGGTTGGCGTCCGTCAAACGCACGGCGGGCGGAAACACAGCCGTCACTTCCACATTCGCCACGTCCACTTTGCCCATGTTCTCGACGATCAGGTCACAGGAACATTCCTGACCCACGTTCATTTCACCCTTGCGGACCCAACGGGTCTGAACCAGCGCCTTGGCCGAGTCAATCGCCGGTTCGGCTGCTGCAGCTGCCGCGATGATCACGGGAGTGGGAACCACCGCTGAGACGGGTTGGGCGTTGATGGAACGTTGAGTCATCAGCGGGGCGGCAACCGGAGTCGGCGTCGGCACAGTCGCCGGCGCAGTGGCTGGGGAAGTCAGCCAGGGAGAAGTCGGACGAAAGGCGTCCGCACTGGCTCCGAAGGGATTGGCGGGCGGACTCACAACCGTGCTCGGACCGGCATTCAATCCGGGGGCGAGCACCGGGGCACTGAACGGATTGCTGGCAGGCACGTCTGCCACCTGCGGTGCTACCGACTGGCCGCCAAAGACCTGCGTCGTCACGGGAGCCCCACCCGTGGTACCCCAGAACGGGGATTGCCCAGGGACGGTCACTTCCGTCGGCAAATTGGCGGTCTGGAACGGCGTCCCGGAGGGGCTCGGCTGACTGACCACAGCGGCGGGTGAGAACGGAGCAGGTTGAGCGATCGGAGCCGTCGGAATCCCAGCCACCGTCGGAGTTGCCAGAGCGGAATCGCCAAACGGATTGACCAGCATGCCGGTGGTCACCGGAACCGGCTGAGTTTCAAACGGAGTGCTTTGCGGAGTGCCCAGCGTGGTCGGCAGGGGCTGAAAGCGGAACGTTCCCGCCTGTTCCGGAGTGCTCGCGGGAGCCCCCAGACGCGGTACAAATCCTTCGGCCTGTCCACCGGTCGTCACGACTCCCGGCGTCGCGATTCGTGAATCAAAGTTCGCCGTTTGGATCCCAGCCGGATTGGCCTGCCAATCCTGACCATCCATCGGTTGGAAACCGCGGGGCGTGATCACAGAGTTCGACCCGCCGGCCGTTGTCGCCGCTGAGGCCGTGCCGCTGGCGGCGTCCGTCGGCCGGTCCTTGCCAAACAACTGGCGGTAGTAATCAGGGCGCGCGACGCCAGATGTCCCGACGTCACTTCCGGGTGCGGCCGCAGTCGCCGACTCAGTGCCCGAGCGAGAGAAATACTGCACAGTGCGGCGTGAGTCGCCGGAATCGGCAGGTTGCTCCTGCGCCTGTCCCTGCGACACCCAGCCCACAGCGAGCGTGGTTCCCACAGCGCATCCCAGGGTCGATAACCACAAGGCGGTCCGCATCACAGAACTCCTTCGGCAGAGGCGTCGATTCACGCTGTCACCGATTAGTGGCAGGCAGCTGAACGGCAGGCGGCAGGGAGGGAGAGAGAGGGGGAGAAAGCCAATCTGGACAGCAGCCCCGCAGCAGGCCCAGCGCCGCGATTCCACAGCAAAGACGATGTCCCGATTCATCGGTTCGTATCGACCGCACCGATTGGGAAGCTGGAGCCAATCTGGCAAGATTTTCCGGATTTGCGGATTATTCACCCGTCGTGCGAACGCGCCACACGGCCCGCCCGGGCCCCGGATGACTCGGCCGGTGCGGCGAAACCCGCAAACGCATCGCCAGCGGCAG
>JBGSIP010000122.1:0-2736 GCA_041742495.1 Planctomycetaceae bacterium | reverse complement strand
GCCGGCGGGGAGATGGCGACCGGCGGTGCGGGGGTTGCCGGCATCGATCGCGCGGTCGACATACCGATTGAAGGCCATCGCGGCCGAGCGGGCGAACACCATGCACAGCAGAATGCCGACCAGTTGTCGCCACGAGAAAACACCGGGGGGCTGCCACGCGAGGACCGCGGAGGTCAGCGCGAACGGCAGCGCAAACACGGTGTGGCTGAATCTGATCAGCCCGAGATAGCGACCCGCCAGGCTCGACATCGTCAACGCTGCATCCTGATACTGAAGTGGTCTGTCATGAATCTGGTCAACTGTTTGTTGAGGACTTGCCGTGAATTGCCGCTGGAGACATTGCCCGTGGAAGCATGCCATTCGAGTCGGCGTTGATCCTCTTGCGCCGGGTCCGCTGCAGAGGATTGCATCGCCGCGGGTCTGGGCGGCGGTGTTTGTGCTTTTTTACTTGGGCCTGAGTGGTTTTGGACTGGGTTGTCTATGGCCGGATTCCATCGGGTGCGGGAGCTCGCCGGCGTGGGCCGAGGAAGCACTAGTGCCGCGTGCGCTGCAGGCGAAAATCACCCATGTCCAGCCTTGGACGGGCCTGGTGCTGTGGACGACGAGCGAGCACGTGACCACGGATGCCATTCAACTGGAGTATAGCTACCTCGGCTACGATGCCTCTTCGCCGGGGGCTGGGGAGTGGGATTTCTCGGCGTTGGAGGGTTTGCTGGCCAAGGTGGCCAGTCGCGGGCATCAGGCGATTATCCGGCCACACTACGTGTATCCCGGTCAGCCGACGAAGGTACCGGATTGGATCAAGGCCTTGCCCGACTATCATGAGCGACAGGCCAACAGCGAAGGCAAGCCGACGGGATTTCCCGACTGGTCGCATCCAGCGCTCGTGCAGTTCACGAAGGACTACTTCACAGAGTTGTTTCGGCGGTTTGACGGTGACCCGCGGCTGGCATATGTGGAGCTGGGATTCGGGTTGTGGGGGGAGTATCACATCTATGATGGCCCGTTTGAACTGGGGCGGACGTTTCCGGATTTTGACACGCAGCGCGACATTCTGACGCACGTAGCCGCCCAGGCGCAGCAGACGCCCTGGATGATTTCAGTGGATGCCGTGGACGATCGCGTGTCACCGCTGGACTCGGTGCCGGGGCTGCTGGAATTGCCGTTTGGTGTGTTCGACGATTCGTTCTTGTGTCGACAGCATGCGTGGGAAAACGCCGTCAACTGGCGGGAGATGGATTTGACGCGCTGGCAGCGGGCACCGACCGGAGGAGAATTCAGTTACTACACGACCCACGATCAGCGGGAGGCGCTGGCGGCAGAGGGGCCGCATGGGACTTCGTTCGCGCAGATGGGGCGTGAGTTTCATATCACGTTCATGATCGCCAACGATCAGCCGCGGTATGTCCCCCTGTCACGGGTGCGTGAAGCATCGCTGTGGTGTGGCTCCCGGTTCCGGGTGACGGCGCTCGCCAGCAATGACCGCCAGACGCGGTTGAGCGTGACAAATGAAGGAATTGCGCCAGCCTATTTTGATGTGTGGGTGGAAGTGAACGGCGTGCGTGCTGAGGGGACACTGCGCGGGTTGCTGCCGGGAGAGGTGCGAGAGTTTGAGGCAGACAGCGGGGGTGCCGAGCCGCGCGTGAGACTGACCTCGAATCGCCTGGTTCCGGGTCAAGAAATTGAGTTTGCGGCAGATCTGCCAGGCAGGGAGTGAGCGGCGGTGCGCAGTTGTAGTGGTTCGTCTATCGCTATTTGTCAGCCATCTTAGATCCCAGGGTGCCACGGCTGGCTCGTCCAGCCGTGAGGGGATTTGCGGGTCAGGCTGTGTCTGAGGTGACGAGGCTATCGGTCGCGATGTCGTTCGCATGCCGGACCGTTGCTCACACTGCTGGGCAAGCCAGCAGTGGCACCCCACGTGACCCCGACGATGCCTGACACATAACGATAGTCAGACCACTACGTCGGTTGGCCCTTTGCAGGCTGCTGTGACTATCGCTCCCTGTGGGGAACTAATCCCCGGTGGCGGAGTCGGCATCGGAGACCGCATTGGTGACCGATTCCACGACCTCCTGAACCGAATAGGCGGGATGATCGTTGATGGCTCCAGGCGACTCGAATCCGGCTGCCTGCCGTGCGGCGGCTTTCTCCGCCCGGGCAACCCCATCTCTTCCTTTGCGAAGGCTGGAGATATATGTCCGCGCCCGGTAGTAGGCAAAGCCGCCAATTGCGGCGATCAACAGGCACCCGCCGCTCATGAGGCGATACTGCAAAGCAGCCGCCTGCGGCCCAAACTGGATCACCACTGCAGCCACGAGCGCGCCGATGGCGACTGCGAGACTCGTGGTGCGCTGAATCACCAGTTGCTTTTGAGCGTGACTGGCCACCGCGGTGCGGGCCGACGAATTGGCGATCTTGCGGAACGAGTCCATCCGCCGGCGCAATTCCACCGGATCGATCTTGGGGAGTTCCACCGCGGGTTCGTCGTCGAGCGGGGGCTTGGCATCGGAATCGAGCTTAGGCAGTTCGCGCATCCGCTCGTGAACACCGGCCCCCTTATGCGCCGACGCCGGCTTCGCCGTGGGGGCCGGCGACTTGGTTTCGACGGGCTTACCCAGCAGCCGCTCCATGTACTTGGCGACCGACAGATCGACATCTTCTTCCTGATTGTAATCCAGTGCGCGGGTGGCCGGAGCAGCGACGGGGGGCGGCGCTTCCACTGGCGGTGGTGCCGGC
>JBGSIP010000121.1:0-2123 GCA_041742495.1 Planctomycetaceae bacterium | reverse complement strand
ACGCAATTGCCATTGAGACCGGCCAGTTGGAGTTGGCATATTCGCGTATTGAGCTATTGAAGAAATCTGAGATTGCCATTGACATTTCCGCAGCAGAACAGGTGACTAAACCGAACCGTTCGATTGAGCACGCGAATCCGTTTGCACAACTGCGAAAGGGAACGCTGTGCTCGACGAGCACGGCCGGACAGGCCTGGGACAGGTGTCCCCCGACGAGGCCATTATCCCCGGAGAGGGCGCAGCGCGTCAAACGCCCAGCGCACCGTTTTGGGCACGGTGGGGGGCGATTAGTACTACAACGCAAGTTTAGCTCAAGATTCATCAGGCGACATGCCGAAGCTTTCCTGTAGAACCCATTCTACAAGAAGGAGATATGGCATGGATGCCAAGCAGATTCGACGATTGGAGCCCGAACTGGCCGCGTACCTGCGAGAATTCGACGGTTGTTTTGGCCGGGTGGAGCCCGCACGGCACCTGCGGACCTATGTCGGCGGACAGCTTTCTGACCTCCATCGCAAGAGCATCGAGCCGATCGCCGACGCGGCGGGGATCAAGCCTCGCGACCTGCAGCACTTCCTCGCCTTGCATCAATGGGACGAAGATCGGATGCGTGACATCCTGGCGCACATCGTGGCACGAGACCACGGCCATCCCTGCTCCATCGGCGTTCTCGACGAGACCGGCCATCCCAAGAAGGGCGACAAGACCCCCGGCGTGCAACGCCAGTGGTGCGGCAATACCGGAAAACAGGACAACTGTGTGGTCACCGTTCACCTCGGCTACGCCGCGGGGGACTTTCATTGCCTGCTCGACGCCGAACTGTTCCTGCCGCAAAGCTGGGCGGACGATCGCGATCGCTGCCGCCAGGCCTGCATCCCCGAGGACATGACGCACCGCACCAAGTGGCGGATCGGTCTGGAACTCCATGACCGCGCCGTTGCCAACGGCGTTCGCTTCGAGTGGCTGACATTTGACGAGGGGTACGGGCAGACGCCCGTGTTCCTGTTCGAGTTGGACCAACGAGGCCAGCGGTATGTGGCCGAGATTCCCCCCTGCTTCACCGGATGGCTGCGAGAACCGCCGTTGTTGCACAAGAACCATCACCGCCCCAAAACCGGCCGGCCCCGGAAGGTCCCCCGGCTGAAGGCCAAGAGCCCCTCGGCCAGCAGCGCCCAGGACCTGCTTCGTCACTCTCCGATTCTGCGGGCCATTCCGTGGGAATCCTTCCACGTGAAGGATACCGGCAAGGGGCCGGTGGTCTGGGAGGCCAAGGCGGCGCCGTTCCATCTCAAGCGGGAGGGCTTGCCGACGCGGCCGCACTGGCTGATCATCGCCCGCAACCTCCTCAACCCCGAGGAGGTGAAATTCTTCGTCTCCAACGCCCCCCAGAGCACGCCGCTGGAGGTCCTGTTGCACGTGGCCTTCAGCCGCTGGCGCGTCGAACGTTGCTTCCAGGACGAGAAGGACAAGCTCGGCCTGAGCCACTTCGAGGTCCGCAACTACCTCTCGCTTCGGCGTCACTGGACCCTCACGGCCGTCAGCCATCTGTTCCTGGCTAAAACACACCAGAAGTGGCGGGGGGAAAAATCCAGAATTGACCGTCTGCCAACTTCGCTTGGCGACCTCGGCTCTGATTCGATCCCGGTGGCTGCGGGGAGCGGCCAAGACTCTCCTCCTGGAACACACGGCCGGCATCATCCGGGTTCGACAGAAACGCAACGCGACCGCCCGGGCATGCCACAGACGCACACGATTGCGACGGCTGGCAGAAATGAGCATCGACTTGTCGAGGCTCAGATGCTGCATCATGTATGAGGAACTTGCGTTGTAGTATTAGTTGGCACCATTCTCATCATGGCCGGACTCGTCGCGGGAGAGGCCTCCGGTGCAACGGATGAACTGGTAGAGGAGACGCGCAGGAACCTGATACAATGGGCATACGCGGTTCGCGACGACGATTACAACAAGAAGCAGATGGCGGCAGTCGGGGTCGCGGCAAGCATACAGCAGCTATTTGGCAACAACATTGCCGCTAATGACGTGTGGAGAAAACTCAGCGAGGCCACCAAGGAGGACTTTGACGGGTGCGAAGAGGAGTCGGCGGGACCCAGCCCCGAGGATAC
>JBGSIP010000120.1:0-1785 GCA_041742495.1 Planctomycetaceae bacterium | reverse complement strand
CGGGGCAGGGTTCACGGGGCCGCCGGAAGCCAACGTTGAATGCAGAGTTCGCGCGCCCCGTCTCGTTCGCTCCTTGTTGGTTCTCACGGAGTCACAGAGCCACGGAGAGAGTCTCAGCAATCTGTGGTTCAGGCTTTGTCGAATGAGACCAAACTATCGGAAACTATGACGTCTCGGCACAGCAGGGAACAAGGGACTGTTCGGTGTTGGCTCACGCCGGTCTCATGCTCACACTGCTGGACCCGCCAGCACCGGCACACGACGTGATCGTCTGACGCGCTTTGTCTGCCACGATGGTGGTGAACGCGCTCACGCCCAGCGAACGTGATCTCGACGAAGGCTGACACGCAACAAAAAACAGACCACTGGCCTTCAGCAAGTTCAAGCACTGCTCCGGACGGCAGTGTCGCGACTGGTGGACACCATCTGGCACACCTGTGGAGAAATCCTCAGCCGCTTCTCCACAGGCGAATTCATCAGCGATGCCCAACACTGCAGATAACGCTCCGCGTCGGCGTGATGCGCTCTAGCGAGCTGCCGCGAAGCGGGCGGCCACGGCGTTCCAGTCGACCACTTGCCAAAACGCTGCTACATAGTCGGGCCGACGGTTTTGGTAGTTCAGGTAATATGCGTGTTCCCACACATCCAGACCCAGAATCGGCGTGCGTCCTTCCGACAGCGGAGTGTCCTGATTGGCAGTGCTCTCCACCACCAGCTTGCCGTGATCGACGCTCAGCCAGGCCCAACCCGAGCCGAACCGAGTCTTGGCAGCGGCTTCAAATTTTTCCTTGAACGTGGCAAAGCTGCCAAACGTGCTGGTGATGGCCGCGGCCAGGTCGCCCGTCGGTTCGCCTCCTTGGCCCGGGCCCAGAATGGTCCAGAACAGGGCATGGTTGGCATGTCCGCCGCCGTTATTGCGAATGGCCGTGCGAATGTCTTCCGGCACGCTCGCCAGATTCCGCATCAGCTCTTCCACCGGCTTGGCGGCCAATTCAGGATACTTCTCGAGCGCCGCGTTGGCGTTCGTGATGTAGGCCTGATGGTGCTTGGTGTGATGAATTTCCATAGTCCGCGCATCGATGTGCGGTTCGAGGGCATTCGTCGGGTAGGGGAGTGGGGGCAACGAATAAGCCACAAGAATCCCTTTCTGTTTGAAAGACTGTCATCTCCTCTTTGGGTATGATTCTAAGGGCAGGTGACGTCGCGACAACCTCCGCGACCCGGTCGCCAGCGGGCGGACCAGTTTTTCCTGCCGATCGGGGATCGCTGGCCCTCCCGTCCCCTCGCGCGCCTGCACAGCCATCAGCGCTCTCTTGTGCCTTGAGCAGAACGGAACACCATCGTGAGCAGCGGCCGGTTGACCTTGAGAATGGTGGTCTCGCACCGCCCAACGCATCGCATGTTGGCTGCCGCCGGCCTGATGTTGGCCCTCGCCCTCGTGCTGCCCCCCGCACATGTGCCCGCTGGCGACTTGGGCACCGCAGAAATGGCCCGTCAGCGCATCCTCGCGGATCTGCAGTATCTCTCGGCTGACGATCGTGACGGACGCGGCCCAGGGACGGCTGGCATTGAAGAAGCTGCCCAGTTCATTCACGAGCAGTTCGCCGCCGCGGGTCTGGTTGATCCTCCGGGAAGTGACGGTGGCTTCACGTCATTCGCCGTGCGCGATTCTTCATCGCTCGCAATGGGACCAGGCAACTCGTTTGCGTTTGAATGGGCATCACCCGCCGCCGAATCCTCCCCAGGCAGCGATGGCCCGGCCGCCGCCGCCGCGCCGCTGGCGGC
>JBGSIP010000119.1:0-8347 GCA_041742495.1 Planctomycetaceae bacterium | reverse complement strand
TCCCGTCTCGGTGACGTACCACATGAACCGTCTGCAGGGGCTCAAGACGCGGCAGCAATATTGTGTGACGCTCAATCCCAGTACGCCGATTCGCGATGACCAGGTGGTGCGGGAATTGGTGTATACCCATCCCCACTTTTCGTTTGCAGCGCTGGCTTCGCAGCCACAGTTGCCGACGCTCAACGGAGTGCAGCGGACGTGGTTCTGTGGCAGCTATTTTGGATCGGGTTTTCACGAAGACGCCGTCCGATCGGCCGTGCAGGCTGCAGCGTCGCTTGGTGTGCCTTACGTGGCCCATTCCGGTCCGCGCACGGCCGACTTGGACGCGACCGTGACGGGCGCGGTTGCGAGCGGGGCTGAGTCCCACATGACCGTGACCGGCCACGCAAGAGCGGCGGTCAAAGTGACGACGGCGGGAGACGTCTCCGCATGACGGAAGTCATCTCACGTTGGTTGGAGGCACGCGTCTTTCATGCACGCCAAGGGGCGGTGCGACATCGCTTCGCCTTGCGGACCCATCTGGTGGCTGTGGAATTGGCGGAGTGGGAGACTGGCAAGTTGCCAGTCAGTCGACAGGGCCGGCGGGGCTGGTCGCTGCATGATGACGATTACCTGCAGCACTCGTCGCAGCCGCCTGTTGTGGATCTGTCGCGGCCGCAGACCGCGCTGCACACCGCTGGGCCGGATGAGACCGACGCTCATAGCGGTCTGAACGATGGAAGCCTGCGGCAGAAGTTGGAACAACAACTAACGCGGGTTCAGGTGGAACCTCCGACCCGAGTGACGCTGATCACAGCGCCGCGATTCTGGGGGTATGTGTTCAATCCGGTGAGCTTTTTCTTTTGCTACGACGCCGACGATCGCATCAGCGCCGTCATCGCGGAGGTCAACAACACGTTTACGGAAAAGCATCTGTACGTGCAGCCATTTGGACACGGACAGCGGCCGCTGCGCGGGGAACGGCTGAGATTCTCCGCTCCCAAGACGTTTCATGTGTCGCCGTTTTACCGAGTGGATGGCGACTATGACTTTCTCGTGCAGGATGCCGGAGACTTTGTGGACCTGCGCGTGGTGCGACGCTGCGGGGAGACGATTGAATTCATCGCGCAATTGCGCGCCCGTGCGCAGCCGCTGACGCGAGCCGCGCAGCGACAGACGTTGTGGCGGCGGCCGTGGGGACCGTGGGCGACCATGCCGCGGATTCTGGGGCATGCCGCCTGGTTGAGCTTTGTGAAACGCGTTCCCGCCTATCGACGACCTGCTCCAAGGAACAGCATGACGATCCGGTCCGCCAAGACCTCCCGCTGGCAGCGTTTTTGTCAGCGCATGGTCCTGTCTCATCTGCAACGGATCACTCACGGCCATCTAAGCGTGATCTTGCCCGACGGCGAGGTGCGGTCCTTCGGGCATGCCAGCTCGTATCCCACGGCGACCATGCGGGTGCGCGATGTGCGGTTTTTCACACAGTTGCTCACGCATGGCAACGTCGGCCTGGGGGAAGCGTTCACCAACGGCGACTGGGAGAGCCCCGACGTCACGGCGGTGCTCGAATTATTCCTGGCCAACGAACGGCAATTGCATGATCGCAGTTCGTGGTGGACCCGGCTGGGGTTGGGGCGCAATCGCAAAATACACCGCCGGCGGGCCAATGTGGTCGGGCAGAGTCAGGAGAATATTCAGCAGCACTACGACCTGAGTAACGAGCTGTACCAGACGTTTCTCGATGAATCGATGACCTACTCGTGCGCGATCTTCGAGAGTCCGTCGCAGTCACTGGAAGACGCACAGCGCAACAAGATCCGGCGGATTCTCGACAAGGCCTGTCTGCAGCCGGGTCAGCATGTGCTGGAAATTGGCTGCGGCTGGGGAGCGTTGGCCATCGAGGCGGCCCGCAACTATGGCTGCCGGGTGACGGGGCTGACGCTGTCACAGGCGCAATTGACGCTGGCACAGGAGCGCGTGGAACAGGCAGGGCTTTCGCATCTCATCAACCTGCAGTTGTGCGACTACCGCCAAGTCAGCGGCAAGTACGACCGCATCATTTCCGTGGAAATGCTGGAGGCGGTGGGGCACGAATTTTATGGCACGTACTTCCGCCGGCTGGATGAACTGCTGGCCCCCGGCGGTGTCGTCGTGCTGCAGTCGATCACCATTGCC
The DNA here is from genome assembly GCA_041742495.1 of Planctomycetaceae bacterium. Classification (GTDB taxonomy): domain Bacteria; phylum Planctomycetota; class Planctomycetia; order Planctomycetales; family Planctomycetaceae; genus JBGSIP01. Next base: position 6,190 of record JBGSIP010000119.1, on the reverse strand, counting down.
GATCAGCGTTACGAAACCTACCGGCGGGGTTGCGACTGGATTCAAAAGCATATCTTTCCCGGCGGTCATCTTCCGTCAGTCACCGCCGTGTGTCAGGCCGCGACGCAGTCTTCGCACTTGTTTCTGGAACATCTGGAGAACTATGGCGTGCATTATGCCGAGACGCTCCGCCGCTGGCGGGAGGCGTTTCGGAATCACCTGGAGCGTGTGAAGAGCATCGGGTTCGACGACGAGTTCATTCGCAAATGGGACTATTACTTCAGCTACTGCGAAGCGGGCTTCAATGCCCGGGCGCTCGGTGATGTGCAGTTTGTGTTCACGCGCGTCAACAATCACGCGCTCCCCGGCCTGGAGGGAGTTCCGTTTTCACCAGACAAAAACACCGCGGCCACAGTCGTGCCACAGCAGGCTGACGCTCGCTGACAGCCACGGCAAGCGCATGTTCAAGCTCTGCAAAAGCCGGACAAGAGTCATCCCGGTAGGTCAGGCTGTGCCTGACGCCAAGTCAACTCGACCTGGACGGCACCTGACAAATAGCGATCGACAACCCACTAAACGCAGTTTCAAAACCCTTGCCGAGTTAGACTTGCGCACTCAGTGAGTGTACGTGATATGGGGCCCCGAAAGGAGTCTTCCATGGCACGTCCACAAATGCTGAGCGATGCGGACTGGGCTCGGATCGAGCCGTCGACTCCGGTGGTCACCACTCGTCGCAGGGAGGCCGACCGCGGGCCGCCGATAGCGATTGCCTGGAGGGCATGTTGTGGGTTCTCAAGATAGGCGTTCGCTGGCGTGACCTGCCGGATGGCCAAGGTCTACCGCCGTGAAATCTCTCACAGGGGCATGCCGTGTTGAAAGCGCTCGCCCGGCAGAGGTCACGCTCGCGGAAAGAACTCTCGAACAAGTCCGCCGGACGAAGGAGAAAACCCAATTCCGGTTGATTGCCGATCGCGGATACGACAGCGATCGTCTACGCGGAGCTCTGATGGCTAAAAGCTGGGATTTGATCTGCCCGTATCGAAGAGGAAGAAGACGGAAGAGAATCCAAGGCGGCCGTGACCTGCCCCGAATCCTCGTCCGTCACGCGTTCTGCAGCTTCGTGTTGGACGCCTTTGCCAAACGCGCCTGCATCAAGATTCCAATAACGAGGTTGCGATACCGCCTCCAATTGGGTGTCTAAACAGCCGCAAGTGCTACGGCATCACGGCAATGAAAGCCGTTCGGCCACATTTTTCACGGGGCGGGAGGCAAATCGCAACCAGTACGGGGACTGCCACGTGACACTGGCGAAATCCGCGAATCAATCAGCCAGAGCAGAGTGCCGGCGGAACGGGCATCGAACAGCTCCGCCCAGGCTGGTCAGGCTCGCAATGGATTCCGCTTCGAATCAGTACGGCACAAAAATCATCAGACATTGCCCAAGAGAGTATCGTCTGTCGCCCGGCGAGGAATCGGCACGCAAAATGCATTCATCTTCGACGAGTGTTCGCGAGTGGACAGCATTAACGCGCGGCGTCCTTTGCAACTTGGATTGGAAGGGCATCCGCGTCGCGTTTTGACTGGCCCACACCTTCTCCGAAAAGGGTACGACGCAATGGTATTGGACTTTCGACACAGGGCGGCCTCGATAGATCGGAATCAGCGTCAAGCATTCACGCTGATCGAGTTACTGGTTGTGATTGCGATCATCGCAATTCTGATCGCATTGCTGCTCCCGGCAGTTCAACAGGCGCGGGAGGCGGCGCGTCAGTCTGCCTGCAAGAACAACTTGAAGCAGATTGGTCTTGCACTCCACAACTTCCACGACACTTACAACGTGTGTCCCCCGGGTCAGCTAGGTCCGAATCCAGCGAACAACACGCTCTCAACTGGGAACGGCGGAAACAATCAATATTACAGTGCATTCGTCTATCTGATGCCACAGCTCGAATTGGGAACGATCTACGATAGTTTCCCGACCAGCCTGTCTCTCGTGGATCGATTGCCGGCGTCGGGTGAGGACTTGCGATGGTATTCGACGACTCCGGCAACTCTCTATACCAACAAGATCGATCCGTGGGTGCTGTCGCAATACAAACTTCCCGTACTGCGATGTCCATCGGATGCGCAGGTTCCAGATCGCTCCTGGTTGCGGATGCAAGCCTTCTACATCCCCGCCTCGAACACCTTGGGAACGGGGACAACACATGTGACAGATTCGACGACTTTTCCGTTGTTTGCGTTCGGCTACACGAATTATCTGGCAGTTCAAGGCATTCCTTACATCGACGATGGGATTCGCCAGGGGATTTTCCGCAATCGGTCGAAAACGCGATTCGGCGAAATTACTGACGGATTGAGCAACACGTTTGCTTTCGGTGAAACGATGGGTGGTTCCAATCCGAGCGGCAAGGGTGCCCACCTGTGGGTCTCTGCGACTCCGCTGACGATGTATTACGGAATTGGCGACCAAGAGGATCGCCTCCAATGGTCCAGCTATCACCGGGGGACTGTAAACTTCTGCATGGCTGACGGATCCGTCCGTGGTATCTCCGATAACATCGACTTCACGCTCTTTCAAAACATTGGCGGGATGGGCGAAGGTACCCCGCTCGGCGAGTTCTAATCGCTAGACCCCTCTCGGCGCGACCGTCATCCAATCGTCGCACCGGAGGTAGTGCTGACACGGCATTTCTATTACGGTTGTGTGTCAGTACAAGCCGTATCGTTAACTCCTGAGGCCTGAAGAGTCATGACACTTCATCGGTTGCCAATTCTTTTCGTGCTTGTCATTCTGATTCATGGTTGTAGCGGCAGTGCGGGGCCGCCTACGGGGCCTGAGACTCTCGTTCCACGCCCCGACATGAAGACGGGAGAGGCAGTCACCGAGGAGAAAGCGATAGGAAAGCCAGTCGCACCAGATTGATGTCGCTGGCACGAGACGCAATTCCACTTCTTCGGTTGCAGCACTTGAGATTGATCAGGCGACCGAGGGTAAGAGCTGTTTTTAGGATCAGTGTGAATTGATGGCACGCCCTTTGGTTTTATGTCTGCTCTATCTTGCCGCCGTGTGCTTGCCCGAAGCGTCTGGGGCAGATCGTGAGCTGGTCACCAACTCCCGCTTGGTTTTGGGGACGGAGATCCGTCTGTCGGCGTCCGTGCGGTGTGGTGATTTCGACGGTGATGGTAATCTTGATGTCGTCGTGGCGAATGGGCGTCATTGGCCACAGGAGAATTTTGTGTTCTTCAATCAGGGTCACGCAAGATTCAATCTTGCCTATCCCCTGGGGAGCGATCTGTCGACATCCTACGCATGCGAGCCGGCCGATTTCGATGGTGATGGAGACCTCGACATCGCGGTGGGCAATGACAACGCCCCATGCTACGTGATGTTGAATGATGGACGTGGCACCTTTTCCCACCGCGTCGTGTTTGCTCCGCCTGCAAGCGTGCGCAGCCTGACTGTCTGCGACATCGACAACGACGGAGATGTCGACATCTTGACGACGTGCCGCGGGCGAGCCAACCGGATCTTCTTGAACGACGGTCGTGCGGTTTTCAGTGCGGCATCGACATTTGGTACGGAGTCGGATGCGACGATCGACGTGGCGGTAGCAGATCTGAACTCAGACGGAGCCTGGGATCTGATCTTGGCCAACCGGGATTCGCAAGCAAGCTGCATTCTAATTGGCGAAAGTGGTGGTGGCTTTCGATCGCCACAGACTTTTGGACAAGTTGGAGACTCAAGTCGTACCGTCGCGACAGCGGATTTCGACGGTGATGGAGACATGGATTGGGTCGTTGGAAATCTCGGTGCTTCGAATGCTTTGTACTTTGGTGATGGCCGTGGGGGCGTCGCCGCCGTGGAACGGTTTGGCCCAGCGGACGGGCAGACGTTTTCCATTTGCGTGGCAGACATCGACCAAGACGGGCATCCGGATATCGTGGCAGCGTGCGTCGAACGAGAGAATGCCGTCTACCTGACACGAGATGGTGGAAGACGATTTGAAGAGCTTCTGTTTGGTGACTCGAAAGCCGCCACGTATGGGGTTTGCGCGGGTGACTTCGATGCCGACGGTTTCATTGATGTCGCAATTGCGAACTCGGGCAGTGCCAACCAGATCTACTTAAATCGACCGAGAGAATGATGCGTAAATGGATCTCCGTTCTGTTCGCAATGATTGTGACGTCGTGCTCGGTCTCATCGAGCGTCGCCAATGATGGCAGCGATTGGCCCTGCTTCCGCGGTATGCTGAGTCGCGGAGTGGCCGCTGGGCACAGAACCGCTGAGGTTTGGGATGCAACGGACCCGAGTGACGAGGCAATATTGTGGAGCGTCGATATTCCCGGACTTGGGCACTCAAGTCCGGTCATCTATGGCGATCGATTGTTCATTACGACTGCCGTGGCGACCACCGTCGACGTTCCGCTGCAGGTTGGACAAGATGGCAACACCGAAGCCGCCGACGACAACGGGCGTCAACAGTGGCTTGTGCTGTGTTACGAAAAGAGCACCGGTGCGGAACTCTGGCGGGTCGTTGCCCACGAGGGCGCGCCCAAGACGACCCGGCATCCCAAGGCGACGCACGCCAACGCGTCAGTCGCCGTGGATCAGGACCGTGTCGTCGCCTGCTTCGGTGCCGAAGGGTGTTACTGCTACGATCTTGACGGCAATCTCCTGTGGTCTCGAGATCTCGGCGCTGTCAATATCAGCAAGTACGGAATTGGCTGGGGATATGCGAGTTCTCCCGCAATTCGGGGTCGATTCGTCGTACTCGTTTGTGATGACCCGGCAGATCCGTTTCTGATCGCCTTGAATTTGTCGGATGGTGCAGAACAGTGGAGGACATCACGTGCGGGCTCTTCTGAACGGAGCTGGGGAACGCCGTTGATTTACGGGAACGATGATTCAGCACAAGTTGTCGTCAACGGGTGGCCGAGGATTGCTTCCTATGACCTTGCTACCGGCGACGAACGGTGGCGGATTGAAAGCGGCGGCGACAATCCGACTCCGACGCCGTTTGCCGTGGATGATCGATTCTTTATCACAAACTCACATGGAGGCAAATCGCCGATTTACGTGATCTCTGCGGACGCAAAAGGCGACTTGAGTGATCCAGACTCTGAGGCGGCGGCGTCAGTCATCTGGAAGAGCGATAAGGGAGGCTGCTACCTGTCGACTCCGGTCGTCTGGAAGGGTTATCTCTACTTGGCCGGACCAGGCGGAATCATTCGCTGTTTCGAGTCGCTGACGGGAAACAAAGTCTACGAGCAACGGTTGACTTCTCGTGCGTCTGTGACGGCCTCACTTGTCGCTTCCGATGACAAAATCTACATCCCCTCGGAAGAAGGGGCTATCTATGTCGTCCAGGCCGGTCCGGAGTTCGAAGTTCTCGCAGCGAACCCGATGGGCCAGCCCTGCTTCGCGACACCTGCGATATCGGACGGAGTGCTGTTTGTGCGCACGACGAAACAGTTGTTTGCAATTCGCGACTTGCGGCCCGTGCACGACATGGTGTCGGAACCAGATGAGTAAGAGGCCGACGAACGACCTCGTTCATTGACTTTGGTCATGAAAGAGGACGGAGAATTCTGAAAAACTCTGGCAGTTGTGTGCGAAAGTGCTGAACCTGTCCCCGGAACACGAATGCCGAGCCTATAACAGGCACTGTGGATACCTCTACACGTAACGCGATAACCCACGAAGCAAAAACAACAACAATCTGGGCGCCACTGGCTCTGTCAGTGTTGTTCTCACCTTGCAAGACACGGCACTGGTGAAGCCAGTGGCACGCCGGGTTGCTTCAGGTTGTGGTTGTTCAACGGACGGCTGAGGGTCCGGACGTGGAAGCCTGTCGGTGGAATTGTCGGCAGAAACTTCGGTCAGAGTCGCCGGCTGAGCCAGGACGAAATTGCGTTCCCGTGGAGTGATCCGCAGAATGGGGCTTCACGCCAGTGGCCCGGCGCGTGATGTCTCACCGCCGCGGCCACTGATTTTGGCCTCGGGTGCTCCATGCATGCAAAGCGGATGGTGATCGGTGGAAGCTGGCGCTGGTGGCTGCTGATAGCAGCGATACTCGCGAGTGGCCCGCCGGGGATGGCAGCGGCGGAACCACCGGCCACAGCGGACGGGGGCAGGGTTTCAACAGCAGAGTCGATGGAAGAACGGGTGCGTCGCGTGGTGGGGGACGCGTTGCAGGCGCCGCAGGTG
>JBGSIP010000118.1:0-2160 GCA_041742495.1 Planctomycetaceae bacterium | reverse complement strand
TCAAAAACGTCCAACTCAATCCGTCGGGGACCTCGCCAGCACCGGACACAGGGTCAGAGGCCGGTAGCGGCTTGGAGTTGGGTGGCGTGCTGTCCATTGATGCGGTACCTGGCCGAACAGTGTTCGAGCGTGGCGGCGTGGTCCCTGCCAGCGGACGGGCTTGGGTGCCCGACGGTTTGCCGAGGGAAAGTGAGGCTTTCTTCATCTTTTCCTGCTTGCGTGTCGCAGCCAATGGCGATATACAATACACGAATCAAATTTCGCGTAAAATATTCCGTGAGAAAGGTTTCGCCTGATTCTGCCAAATTGTCCGTCGTCTGTCGCTCCCAGCCACCGGAGATAGCATCACTTTTGGTGCGCAGTTCCCGTTCTGACCCCTGAACGGGGGCTTGCTCAACTGCCTGTTGAACAACGGCACCCAGCCTCAGGTTGCTTTTGCAGAGTTCATTGGGCTGTTCAGGGTGTTCCCATGGGACGCGTGCGCTAACATGGGTGGCGGCTGGCCGTGGCGGATTGGCTGCCATAGCTTCGATCGATTGGCTGTCGGCCAAAATTTGCTTGTCCCAGGGGGGCGTCACGAGATATTGCCAATCGCCAGGCCGGCGTAAGCTCGCACCGTCGCAGCAACTGTCTGCACGCCAACGGTCTGAGCGAGCACTGTTCGCACCGCGAGTGGTTCTACTTTTGGCCCAGCCGCTGGAACGGAATGGTCGCGGGTGGGGGACTTGTCTTGCTGAGCAGGCGCGAGTCGCCCACTATGCATCCAGATTTTGGAGAGATGTCCAACTCCCATGACCGAAGACTCTGCAGCATCGCCCGATCAGAAACATGATCTGGAAGCGGCCGCCTGGATCCTGGAATCGTTGCTGGTCGACGTGGGGGCTCCCGCCGATCGTCTCCGCGTACGCCGCACTCTGGATGAGGCTGCCTCCGCGTGGCCCGGGCCAGTCTCCGAACGCTGGTGGACGTGGCTCGCTGAGGCAGGCAAGTCGCTGGGGCTGCGTGGCAAAATTATCGACGGCACCTTCGATCAGTTTGTGGCGTGGGCGAGACAGGGCGCGCGCATTGTCTATCGACACGAATCGGAACCGCGGTGGCTGGCTCTGACGAGTTCCCATCGCAAGAAACTGCAGGTCCTCCAGCCGCTGGAGAATCGCCAACGGACTTGGCTCAAGCCCTCCCAGTTGCGCCGGCAGGCGGCTTTCGAGACATCGGCCGTCATTTTGCGCTGCGTGGTGCTGGAACCGCCGCTGACAGAACCGGGACATCATCATCCCGGTGGCCACGGACACGGCCACAGCCATGATCATGGCCACGGAGACCGAACTCCGCTCCAGAGACTGGTGCTGTTGCTCCGACCCGAAAGCGGCGACATCGGAGTGATTGTCGTCTTCGCGCTGGTGACCGCGCTGCTGACGCTGGCGACACCGATGGCCGTCGAAACGCTGGTCAACACCGTGGCGTTTGGCCGCTTGCTGCAACCGGTGGCCATTCTGGCCTTGATCCTGTTGGCCTTCTTGAGCTTTTCCGCCGCTTTGCGGGCGCTGCAGACGTTTGTCGTGGAAATCATCCAGCGACGTCTGTTTGCCAGAGTGACTGCCGACCTGGCGTTTCGGTTGCCCTCGGTGACAGCGGAGTCACTTGATGAAGAGTCCGGACGGGAACTGGTGAATCGCTTCTTCGATGTGGTGACCGTGCAGAAGGTCTCTGCGCAGTTGCTCCTCGATGGCATTTCGCTGGTGCTTGGCACGCTCATCGGGATGGCCGTGCTGGCGTTCTATCATCCATTCCTGCTGGGATTCGACCTGGTCCTGGTGGCGATGATTGCGTTTACGATCTTTGTGCTCGGACGCGGCGCCATCACGACCAGCCTGCGGGAATCAAAGACCAAGTACCAAACAGCCGCCTGGCTGGAAGACCTGATTGGTTCTCCGCTGGCGTTTCGACTGGGTGGCGCGCGGGAGTTTGCTCTCGATCGCGCGGACCGGTTGATCTACGACTATCTGCAGGCCCGTCGGCGGCATTTTCGCGTCCTGATGCGGCAGGTCATTTTCGCTCTGGGACTGCAGGCCATCGCCAGCACCGTGTTGCTGGGTCTGGGAGGCTGGCTGGTCATTTCGGGCCAGCTCACACTGGGACAACTGGTGGCGGCCGAGCTGA
>JBGSIP010000117.1:0-3066 GCA_041742495.1 Planctomycetaceae bacterium | reverse complement strand
GCGCGGGGGTCTGGGGGACTACGGTCTTCAGCTTACTGCGTTCTTCGTTCCAGTTGTTGGGCCGTGGCTCGTCCTGATTGGCCCCCAGTTGCTCGGCGGTCGGCGTGGGTGATGGCACGCCCGCTGCGGGGACTTCGCCGTGGGCCGCCCACACAACGGCGTTGAGCACAACCTTCCGAAAGTTCTCATCGGCCCAATTCTGGTGGAAATGCCCGCCAGTGAAGCCAAACGAGCGCCCACCAGCGGGGCGTTCGTACGCCCAGGCCACATGCTGCGGCTCACCACGGACGAGCACTGCTTCGCGGACTTGCGGGTTGCCACTGTGATCGCCGTCGGGTCGGCTCAGAGATTCACGCGGCGGCAGCGCCGACAGAATGGGTGTCACACCCGCCATGTCGGGCACGAAGCGCAGGTGGTAGTACCATTCGTCCTGAATTCCAAACGGGGTTACTCCCTGCGTGATGGCGTGCTTGGGCAGCGTCGCGAATTCGGCCATCCAATGCGGGTTCACAGAATAAAACGTCTCGAACGCACCGCCCAGCCATTGCAGCAGTTTGTCGTGCGGCTCACCGGGCACGGTTTCTGTCGCATAATGCAGGCAGACAAGTCCGCGTGGACCGGAGAGCAACTGGTCCACCACGGGGAGCCGGGCATTGAAGAAATGTCGCCCTCCCCCATCGCAAAAACAGACAATGGCCTCGCAGTGATCAAAGGCGGTGGGGTCCAGCGGCCAGCCGTTGCGATACACAACAGGCAGCACGGGAAGCCCGCTGGCTCGAAGCGAATCGGCCAACAGCAGGCAACCGGCATTGTGTTCGTGAGAGAAATATCCGTGACTGGGAGTCCCCGCGACAAACACGATCTTCTTCAGATCCTCCAGTGGGAGTCTCTGCAGATTGATGTTGCGATACTCAATCTTCTGCGGCGGCCCGGAATGCAATTGCAGCGCCAGCAGCCCCATCCGCTCGCGCTCCGCGGGATCACGATCTTCCACCCGCGCGGTCTGCACGCCATTGAGGTACAGGGTGATGGTGTGCCCGCGAGCCACGATGCGATAGGCATTCCAGTCGTTGGGACGCAACACTTGGACGAGTTCAGCAGCCGTGAGCGTTTTCTCGGCTGACCAGCCCGCGGGTGGTTCCGTATTGGGATTGCGTGACCCGCCGACACCGATGACCGACGACTCACCAGGCTTGGCAAGGACTTTCCGTCCGAGTTCGTCGTACAAACCACCCGCCCACTGCCCGGCGAGATCGATATCAGCCTGATAGCCGAACACGTGACCATCGGGGCGAATCTGACTGCGGATCTGAATGCCGGCGTTCGCCGACTTGCCTCCGGTAAGACGGAATTCGAGATTCAACTCAAAGTCGTCCACCTCTCCCTGCGACCACACGAGGAATTGGTTTTCGTTGCAGGGATTCTCCGGAGTGGACTCCCCTACGATCGTGCCGTTCTCGACGCGCCAGAACTGGCTGCTGCCGGACCAGCCCGTGAGTGTCTGACCGTCAAAAATCGCACACGGCTCACCGGTTCCCTGCTGACCGGCCACTGGCTGAACGATGACGGCCAGGCACCCAACAATGGCCAAGCTCCGCAACATCCAACCGGCCACTAGCGAACGCCGAGAGGCTACCGCTAACTGACTGACAGCAGAGGCAGAGGTGCCGGGAGCAACAACGACAGATCGGGCATCGGCGCAAGGCATGGCAATTCCTGCAAGATAGCTGCCAGTGAGACGCGGACAGGTTGAGCCGTGGCGTGGTGACGTGCCCATGAAAGGTTGGACAACAGGCAACATTCCGCACCGGAGAGCACTCTCGAAATGGTGCTCCGAAGGCTCAGTTCGGAGCGACAAAGAAGTCTATCAACGGAGGCTGCTGAAAGCATGGACGCGACCAAAAATGCCAAAATCAGGCCTGAGTCGTCGCGCTCACCCAATCGCATTCGGCCCTTGTCCCCACGGCGGACAAGCGGTCTGTCGTCCAATTCTGACGGCGCAGCAAACAGCCCGCTGACAACACACAATGCCAGCGGGCTGCGGAGGAAACAATGGCATCACCGGGCCAGACAGAAATGTCCCCAGCCCGGTCTTACCGCAGAGACACTATTGGGCCAAAGCGGCCTCGATCGCCTGCATCACATCGGTCGAATCGGGTTCAATCGCCGTGCCAAAGCGAGCCAGAATGCGGCCATCCCGACCGATCAGAAACTTCTCAAAGTTCCACCGGACCGGACCGGCAAACTGCGGGTTGGTGTCCGAGCCAGTGAGGTACTTGTACAACGGCGCCGCAGCGTCACCATTCACGTCGACCTTGTCGAGCATGTCAAATTCCACACCGTAACGGGTGGTGCAGAAATCGCGGATTTGATCGTTGGAACCTGGCTCCTGCCCGCCAAACTGATTGCACGGCACGCCGACAATCGCCAGGCCTTGAGCCGCGTATTTTTCGTGCAGTTTCTGCAGTGGCGCATACTGAGGGGTCTTGCCACAGCGGCTGGCCACGTTCACAAACAAGACGACCTTTCCCTTGTACTTGGCCAGATCGACCTCACTGCCGTCGAGGGCCTTCATTTTGAAGTTCAGCACCGGGGGAGTCGCATCATTGGCCAAGGCCGTGTTCCCGCTGATCACCGCACAGACCAATCCCAGCAACATCAGTTTTTCCAACAGCATATTCTTCGCTCCTGCAAAACAGAGAACCGCTTGTTTCATCACGTCAGTGATCCACGCCCATCGAAGATGGTCAGCGGCCACACAGACTTCAGCCGGACAAACATTCTTCCAAGGCAACAGAATCTGTCATATCCGCCGTCAAGAACTGCCAGCGGAACCCGATTATACCGGCCGACTTCGCTCCGTCGATTGGTGCACCAACCGTCCAGCCCGTGATTCCCAGCGTTCAGTTCAAGAGTCAGGGACTAACTGGCGCCGATTGTAATTTGTGCAATTGATCGGCCAGTCGACGGACTTCCGAGGCGGCCGCGTCGCGCGCGGCCTGTTGTGCCGTCTGCTGTTGCCGCTCTTCGGCTGTGGGTGCTTGCGCGGCGGTCGCCACGGCCACC
>JBGSIP010000116.1:0-5441 GCA_041742495.1 Planctomycetaceae bacterium | reverse complement strand
CAACTCCCCGGCCGCTGGGTCGACGCCGTTGACCTCGTTCCCGGCGACGTATTACTGCTCCGCAACGGCCGCGAGGCCGTGGTCACCACTGTCGAATGGCAGGACGAGCCGGTACCGGTCTACAACTTCCGGGTCGCGGAGTTGTCGTGTTATGCTGTGGGCGACTGTGGCGCGCTTGTGCACAATAGTTGCACTCATAGTCACCACATGACTCCCCGGGCTGTGATCAAGAAACTTCAGGGCATAGGTAATCCTGCTGGTTTTGACCGCAATGTGACTGGCAAACGGGGAGCGCCAAACGTGAAACAGATTCCCGTACAACAGCATTTTAGGATTCACGCCGGGCCCAACTATGCTGGACGAGGCATACCGAGCGTCGGAGGGGGCAGTGGAACAATGCGTACGAGCGGCTGATTGACACAGAAGGTGGGTACAACCGTGTCACCTCCGACAGCCTGATCATGATTCGCGAGTTTCTCGCACGGTGGTATGATATATGAGTCGCTTCTTTCTAATCCAACATGCTCGATCGCGACACTCAACGGATGTGTGCTGCCGCGGAGGACCGGCCGTATTTTGTCCGAACTGCAAGATACGAACCGATACTATCCAAGCGGGGCTCGAGTACAGATGGGCCAATGAATTCGGCGATGAACGTCCCCAGCAAGAGCCGTCTGATATTCTATTCGGCACAGATTCTGAACTATTAGTGGCACCTCGCGGAATGAACATACTCAACTCCCTTACGTCACGATTCGACTACGTGAAGTCGGACGAGGTTGTTTTCGGCAATCGGGGAAAAGTGATGCGAACCATTCCCCCTGCGTCGGAGGATCAGATCCGTTACTGGGCCAAGTGCCCGAATGTTATCCCGGCGCAGATGTACGGAACTCAAAATCCCGTCTGCACGACCTGTGGGCTGTTCACGAAGCCGCCGCGCCAGCTAACGCGACTGCTGGTTCCAGGATCAATCGCGACCGAGGCACGGATCTTCCGCATCGCGCAGAACCGGGACTGGTCCACCTTCGTGACTCAGGAGTTCAGGGCCGCCCTCGAATTGAGCGGACTGCCGGTTGCATTCTCCGTTGCAGGACGGATGACATAGAGAACATCGGTCCGCACGACGCGATGATTGCTTGTCCCAGTAAAGCTCCATTGACCACCTCCCGCCTGAAGTTGTTCTCGTTCAAGTGACCGCGTTCACCCAAGGCAGATCTCGAATCGCGGCCCAAGGGTGAGCACCAGGTTGAGATCGAGCTGGAGCAGGCGCTGCGGCGGGTGCACAACTGCCAAGGGCAGTTGACGCCGTTCGACTGGTCGACCAGCGCGATTCGCCAACCGGCTGACGTCGCTGCAGGGAGTACCGTCACGCTCTTGATGCCTGCTGCCGCAGGCACCAACCGCCCATGGCGGACCGCGGAGCAACTCCCCGGCCGCTGGGTCGACGCCGTGGACCTCGTTCCCGGCGACGTACTGCTGCTCCGCAACGGCCGCGAGGCCGTGGTCACCACCGTCGAATGGCAGGACGAGCCAGAAACGGTCTACAACTTCCGGGTCGCGGAGTTGTCGTGCTATGCTGTGGGCGACTGTGGTGCGTTGGTGCACAATAGTTGTCGCCGCTTCCGCAACTCCGTACACAGCAAAACGTATGGACCGCATCCGGCGAACACCGAAGCTGCCCATATTGCGCCGAACAGCAACTGGAAGAACAGTAACAATATCTCCAACGATGCCAAACGTGGAATTCAAACTGCGAAGGAAAAGATCAACAAGTACCTGCCTTCCGTTCAGAGAAATTATCGCAACGGGTTCCTGACCAACGACCGACGGCACCTAGGCACCCACACAGATGCATACTTTATTCGACTGGGAAGAGAATTCTCACGCGTCAACAGCGGCACGGATGTGCTTCGCGCTCTGAACCGAATGCGGGCACTCATCGACGCTGGCACTTTCTAGCCTGGACATCGCAGACAATGGTATCCGTTACGATCGTTTATATGCTCGACAAGTTTGCCGACGACTCGCGCTTTCAAGGCTGGGCGGTCGACACGACCGACCTCCCGTCCTTGATTGGCAATCGGTCACTTCAGGACGACATTGCACCGTCGAACATCCGAGAGCTCGGTGGGCACAACTATCAGTTTCCAGGCCTAAAGCATGCCTGGCGGCCGCAGCGTGCCTACGGAGAGTGCGCACCGTTCAACGACTATCCGTGTGTCAATCTCATTCAGCCCGCGTTCAGTCGGAAGGCCGTGGACGCTTTGGGCGAGTACTTGACCGACAATGGCGAATTGCTGCCGTTGGCCACCCCTCACGGTGAATACTTCCTGTTTCACATTCTCACACTCGTCCCCATGGTTCGCGAGGATTCCAAGATCAATTGGCTCAGCGGCAAGATCGTTGGCTCTAGTGCAGACTACTTTGTCTTCGACCCAGAAGTCGTCCGGCACGCCACCATCTTCAGGCCGCGACAAGTTCCATCGAACGTGATGGTAACCCAGCCGTTTGTCGACCGAGTACACGCTGCGGGACTCCTGGGATTTGAGTTTCGGAAAGTCTGGCCGCTGCCGCCGGGCGTCGACTATTACATGGAGCACAAACGGCTCAACCGCGAGCGGCGCGAACAGGACGCCAAGCTCAAGCAGCACTCCGTGATCCTGCACTTTCAGATGGCCGGCAAGACTCAAACCCAGGCGGAGAAGTCCGCGTTCGCAAGCATTGTCAACGAGATCAATTGCCGCCTGCAGGTCAGCAGTCTCGAACAGCCGTTCTATGGTCGCTGGGAAGTGAAGGGCCAGCGACAAGGTGCCAAGCATCTCACATTGTCATGCCCCGATGCGGATCGGCTGCTCGCCTTCCTCACACCCTACTTGCTTGCCTGCGAGTGGCCCGGAGCCATTCAGGCCACCAAGCGGTCGTTCCACTATCAGGACGAGGACGGGGAACAACAAATTGTCTCGGTCCGTAATTGAGGCCTGCCGAACGACGGCGTCGCGCGCCGGGTAGCTATCCCGAGTTGCTCTCTTGTTCCCGCTCGCCAAGACTGCCGGCCGCGCGTTGGACATTGCGGACGCAGCACAAGACCTTGCTGGCGTGGTCGAGGCCGGTCAACAGCTTGCAGGTGCCATTCAGAACCCCAATAATCCGAACGGACCGGGAGTCGGCGAGGCACTCCTGGGCCTCGGTGCGGCCATCGGGGCCGCGGCACTGGGGGCCGTGGGGAATGCAAGGCCAGCCAAAGGCTTTGGCTCCCCCCAATTTGGGAATGACGTCCACTCCAAGTTCCGAAAACACGTCCAATCGGTGACCAACACGTCAAGTTCCGACTGGATAGATCGCACTGGACCCGGGATCCGCGGAATTGATCTGTCCCTGCGGTCGAACGCGAAGGTCGCTCGCCGTATCGGCTTCACGCACGCCGAACTCAAGCCGCACTCCATTTCGGGAGCCACTACCTTCTTCGCTCAGCTTGCTTTGTGGCGAGCCAAGGGAATGACTGGCAAGGTCAAGCTCTTTACGTATGATGTAAATGGCGTAATACGTGCTGTTGAAGGAACGTGGTAAGGCACATCAATGAGAACAAGCTGGAGGCTGATCTTGACAGGTCGCGAGCAAGAGGGCCTAGATCTCCTGCACCGCCAATTCTCTAGGCACTATAGGCCGCAAAGTGGCGAGGGTTTGGGTGAGTTCGAGCAATGGTGCGCAGCACTTCTATTCACGGGCCGACTTGCTGCCGCCGAGCAAGCGTGCTCCGACATCAACCGCACAGACCGTCACGCGCTAGACACCATCTACCATCAACTTGGAGTCGCACGCTGGCTGCAGGCCAATTATGTTGGTGCATTGGAGGCATGGCGCGAATCTCAGATGTGCATGGGTTCAACGGGATTGCGGGGCGTCTATGGAGCGCTGCTAGTTGGCTTTGCGGGCACCTGCTTGCAACGGGTGGAGTTGATCAATGAGGCGGACGCGGTCATCGCAAAGCTGAGGCGAGCGCCCGGATACTCAGGCTGGCCGTGTTCTTTCGCAGATAGATTCGTGCAGGTGGCGACGAGGGATCAAGCGTGGGATCAACTTGAGAAAGACCGAGAATACCTCGCTGACGACCGAGACCGCCAAATGCAAATAAAGGAGCTTGAGCGACATCAGCTGGCGTTCTGGGATGCCGTCGCAGTGTGGCGCAGTGGAGATGTCCCGACTTTTGGGGCAGGCCTGCAGGCCTTCGAGCCGCTCAGCAGTCACTACACTCGGTTAAAACGCGACACCCTCGTAGACCTCCTGAGACATCCGGAGTATTATCTCGGACGCTGGTTGTTATTTTCCGTTGAAGGCCAAGAGATGCTGGGGCGACCTCCCCGCCGCTCTTTCCAAGTCCTTCTCGATAGGGCGGAACAAGCGGAAAATGAGCCAGCGTCGGAACTATTGCTTGGCACGCCTCGGCTGCTATGCAGCGATGCAGCGATTGTTCCCACTGCTGAACAACTCTCGCAGTTCCTCAACGCCGTCGTCGAGACGCTGAGGTTCGAGTTCCCAACCTATATTACGCTACTTCCGATGCGACGCGTCAATCGCGTCGTTTCACCGTTCGATGGCCAGATCATTGAAGCACAATCGCTGAAAACCAGAAAGTACCATGATCTATCCAAGGCTATCTCCGCAGTTCAGAATCAGCAGTTGTTTCAACTTGAAGCAACCAACGCGCTCGCTGGTTCAGAGAGAGCGAGTGAGGGCGGCAAGCTGGCAATCAGACTGGTCAAGGTGGTCTTTCAGTCTCCCTCTACCTCAGCCACGGAACTCCGCCTTGAGAACGGCGAGACCGTGTGGGGGCAATTGGGAGCGTGGCACTCCCAGCTTGAGGTTCATCTCCAGTTTGATGTCGCCACGCAAATCAATGCCAGTGGTGCCGTTCCTCGTGGTGCCAATACCTGCGCCGTAGCCGATATCGCGTCGTTGCAGGGGCTGGCACAAGAGGCGTTCCGAGCCTCCTTTTGGCTGGATGTTCTCACAGAGTAGTCGCATTGATGTGCAAGCGACCGCCTTCTCGATGCGCACGGAACTCGGCCCGCCGGCAACAGTGAGACAGTCCGCGCCACGGCGGGGCACCCGTTCTATGTGTTGCGAGGGGCAGATCTGGAATCGCGGCCCAAGGGTGAGCACCAGGTTGAGATCGAGCTGGAGCAGGCGCTGCGGCGGGTGCACAACTGCCAAGGGCAGTTGTCGCCGTTTGACTGGTCGACCAGCGCGATTCGCCAACCGGCTGACGTCGCTGCAGGGAGTACCGTCACGCTCTTGATGCTTGCTGCCGCAGGCACCAACCGCCCATGGCGGACCGCCGAACAACTCCCCGGCCGCTGGGTCGACGCCGTTGACCTCGTTCCCGGCGACGTATTACTGCTCCGCAACGGCCGCGAGGCCGTGGTCACCACTGTCGAATGGCA
>JBGSIP010000115.1:0-3009 GCA_041742495.1 Planctomycetaceae bacterium | reverse complement strand
TCGCTCCTGCGGCCGATCGCGAATCACCAGGCTCGGCAACGTCCAGCGGACGTGAATCTCCTCAAAGAAGTCCGCGGGCAGGTCACCCTGCAGGACCGCCTCCCGCATCACGCGTCGCCACAGCCCCTCCAGTTCATCCGTGATGAACCGCTGCTCTCCCTCAAAAAACTTCACCGCTGGACCTTCCGCGACCAGCGTCGAGGCAAAGTTCCCGTTCGAGGCATCGCTCGTGAGCATGAACTCGGGTACCCCGGCGCCGGCCGCCGCGCTCAGCAGCAACAGCCGCCCCAACGGCACCGCGTCGTCAAAGTTCGTGTCTGGCTGCAAAAATCGAATGTCCGTCCCGCCGGAAGTGGTGACGATCGAACCCGGCTGGATCCGCTCGCGCGAACTGTGTCCCGTCGCGTCGGCTCGGCGCGTGGTAAATTCCTGCGCCGCGTTGCCGCCTCCGGACACTCTCCGCCACAGCACGATGGAACTTTGCAGCTTGCGAGCCGCCAGCTCGGTCGCCAGCCAGCGTTCAAAGTCGGTCAACACGTCCAACAGCCCGACGAAGTAGCTTTCGCCCCGCAGTTGATTGGAATCCACACCGCGTCGCGTGTGGTACATCCATTCGGCAGGCACGCGCTCCTCACGGCGTCCCGTTTCGGGATCAACGAGGTGGAAGGCTAGCACGGTCTCCACGTCCTCGCTCGCCACTTCCAGGCCATCACGGATCACAGCCGCTTCCGTGTCGCGGCCGGGCAAGGGTGTCGGATTGCTTCCCACCGGCGATGCCACCCGTTCGGGGTCGACAAATCGCACGGTCGGGGGCCACTGCGCCTGAGGAAACAGACGCACGAAGCATTCGCCATCTCGCCACGTCCGCCGCGCCAGTTCGCGATAGCTGAAGTGACGTCGATTCGCGACGAGAAACTCCCGCCACAGCACATCGGCCCGCCGCGCGGTCGCTTCCAGCATCTCTGCCTGTGTCGCGCCGCAGTGCCGATTCTGGTGCACGAGCGTTAGGCCAGGGCCGGCCACATACGCCTCTAGCAGTCGCAGAATCTGCCTGGCATACGAGTTCTCACGCACCAGGCGCCGCGCGGCACTGCGGGCATCGTCGGTGGTCGGGCTCGGCAGGCTGCTCCCCAGGTTGCCCGTGCGATACCACTCCCCGTCACGGTCCTCAGGCACCCGCGGCGACTGCTTCTCTGCCAGCGCCACCGCCTGTTCCCGCAACAGCCGCTCATGCCGGGCATCCAACTGCATGGCCGCCCAGCGATCCCGCAAATAGCTCCACATCGGCTGTTAGCTCCGTGCCAGACTGGTGACCCTTCACACCAGCAGGCACGGTTGCGCGATTGAGTGGCTCTGTCACGGTCCACCAAACGAAAACAGCGAGCCGCTCCGCAAAATCCATTCGCTGGATTCCGCCGCAAGCCGCCCGCTGTTGTGACTGTCTACTCAAACGTGTCTGCCAGACGCAAAAGCAGTCTGGCTCCGGCACACACGCTTGCTACGCCGCCCGGCGGAAAGGCCGAACTTCCGGCACCGCGTCAGCGGCATGGCGTCCCACTTCGTTGATCCGTGCATGCACGTCGTTCAGTACCCAGTGAAACGCCAGCATGTGGATCGTTTCCACCATCCCCATGTCATCGAGCGGCACGTGCAGATTGTGACGCGCATCGTGCATCAGTTTTCCGCCGCTGTAGCCCGTGATACCCCACGTGTTCAGATCGTGTCGGTTGGCCCACTCCACGGCATTCAGCACGTTTTTACTGTTGCCCGAACCGCTGATCGCAATCAGGATGTCACCGGGCGACGCAAAGTTCTTGAGCTGCTCCACGAAAATCCGGTCAAAACCTTCATCGTTCCCCCACGCCAGAATATAAGGCGTGTTGTCGGTCAGGCTCAGCACCTTCAGGCGTTTCCGCTCATCATTGGTGAAGTCCTTCGGGTCCAGCGTGCTTTTGCCGAGGTCTTCGCAGAAGTGCGACGCGTTCGAGCCGCTCCCCCCGTTGCCGCAGATAAAAACAAACTTCCCCTGCTCGTAGGCCGCGAAAATGTCCGCCGCCAGATCGCTGATGGCCTCGCGATTGAGCAGTTCCAGTTCGCGGCTGAACCGGGACAGATAGTCGGCAACAGTCAGATGAATTCCCAGCATCGTCTGATCCTTCGAGGATGGCGGGACGAATCGCCCAGCGTCAGAATGAACGGCGAAGACTAAAAGTCCCCGGCCTCTCAAGGCTACCCCAACTTTGCCCGGCCAGGTGGCTTCTGTAACTCCTGCTGCATGCTTCAGTACGCCCTGCTGCCGCACACCCCGCTGCCGCCCGCCCGCCAGGAATCCATCGCCGTGGAATTTCCGCTGCTCCAGCTTCACCCGTCCGACTCTGTCGCCGTGGCTCTTTGCCCCCTCTCCGCCGCCACGCGGGCTCGCCTCGATGCCAACTCCGGGGTCACTCTCACCACGGCAGTACCCGCCGGTCACAAAGTCGCTCTGCGATCCATCGACCCCGGCCAACCCATCCTCAAATATGGCCAGCCGATCGGCCTCGCCAGTCAGCCCATCTCACCCGGCGACTGGGTTCACACCCACAACGTGCAGCCAGAACTCCCACCAGCCGCTCAGTGGCCATCGTCGCCGCAACCCTCGATCTCTCCGTCGGCCAATCGCCACACGTTTCAGGGTTTTCGTCGCGCCAATGGCCGCGTCGGCACCCGCAACTACGTCGCGATTGTCTGCACCGTCAATTGCTCGGCGTCAACCGCCCGGTTCGTTGTGCAGCAGGTTTCTCGGGATCTCCTCGATCGATTTCCAGGCGTCGACGGCGTTTTTGCCGTCACCCACAAAGGGGGCTGTGCCTTTGGCGAAGGCTCGGCCGATCACCGCCAGCTCGTTCGCGTGCTCTCCGGAATCGCCAGCCATCCCAATGTCGGCGGAAGTCTCATTCTCGGGCTGGGCTGCGAAGCAGGTCAGCCCGGCTATCTCCTGCAGCACGGCGGACTGGTCTCGCTGTCATCCTC
>JBGSIP010000114.1:0-2093 GCA_041742495.1 Planctomycetaceae bacterium | reverse complement strand
GCGGCGGCCAGTTGTGGCGCTGCCGTCGCGGGCGAATTGGCCGGCGCAGCCGCGGGCAGCAGATGTTGCAGCTTCAGCTTCGCGAGCAGAGCGTGCAACGGTGGCAGCCCGCAATAAATGCCCCGCTGTTCCTGTGTATCTTGAGCACTGCATACGCCAATGATTTCGCCAGCCGCGGTGAACAGTCCCCCGCCCGAACGGCCCAGTTCCGGGACTCCCGTGCATTCCGTATTGGCCGGGCCATTGTAGCGGTTCAGTTGCGTGATCCGCAGATCCTCGCGCGTCGGATCGCGACCGCCGCTGCAACCAAAGCTGAACACAGCCGAACCGGGCACAGGGACCGCATCGAGAGCCGCCAGTTTGGCCTTGGAAAAGACCCGATCGGTGGCAATCGCGATCACACCGGCGTCGGCATCGAAGTCACTCCCCAGCACCTCTGCCACATACGTGTCGGGCTCTCCACCTTCCACCGGAAAGACTTCCACGTTCAGGCGCGAAGCCCCAGTCAGATCGCGCAGCACATGGCCGCACGTCAAAATGATGGCTCGACTGGGCGTGCTCTCAATGATCGTACCGGTCGCAAAGCTCTGCTCGCGATCATCCAGTCGCCGAATGCGGACGGTTGCGCCGCCCGGATGAAATTCGTATTTGGGACGCACCGCGGGATCGCTTGGATCAGTACTGTTGGCCCGAATGACGGGCAGCGGCGAGATGATCGTCGCATCGCGAGTCGCCGGAGCGGCTCCCAAGGAGGCCGATTCGGACACCGCGGCCGTCCGTTCCGCAGCCAGGTTGGTCTCCACCGGCGCGTTCATGGTGGCGATGTTCGCCGGACGGCCATCAGAGACACTCACCGCGGCGCCGTTCAATTTCGCAAACGGTTGTGAAGGGCCGAGCGCAACCCGCTCATCCCCTGATAGACCGGCACCCACAGTCAACTGGCCATTGTTGGCCTGCTGAGCGGCAGCAGTCGAAGCGTCGACGAGCAATTCGCCATCCGATTGCGCGGACTGACTGGGCAACCGCGCCCACAACTGGGCCAGTTGTTCCTTGGTGGCAGCCCCTTCGAGTCGGGAAATTTCCCGACCATCGCGCACCAGCAGAAATGTCGGGTAGACCCGCACGCGAAAACGGGACACCAGGTCCTTACGTTCATCGCCGTCCACCATCACCAGCGGCCAGCCTTGCGTCTTAAGCTCTTCGAGCATCGGCTTGATCTGCCGACAGGGCCCGCACCAAGTGGTCGAAAACTCCAGGATCGCGTCCGCCGCACTGGCTGTCGCAGAGCACCCCAGCCAACCGGCCAGCAACATCCAGACGGCCGTCAGACGGGCAAATTGCCAGCGGTGCCAAACAGGACACTCCATCGTCAGGCCTCCCTGCCTGTGTAGGATCATTTCCCCGCCGCGCTGCGACGAACCGTCGCAGGACAGATCCTCTTCCGTGAGGAGGCACCGATGCCCTCGGCCACCCGGGAGGACCGCAGGCGTGCGAAAACACGGCTCGCATCCCTCGGTCATCCCCTGTCGCTGACGTTGCGTCGCGGAACCATAAAAGAAGCAGGCCGATCTCGCCAACCCCGTTTTTTTGGACAGCGAGCGCTAACGTTGTCTGTTCCAGCCGGTATATAATCCGACGTTCATGATTTGTTGGGGGAATCCTCTGCGACAGGTCGGAAATGGCCGCCGCTGGGGCTTGGACTTTGGAACTTCACACGTCCCCGGACGGTACTTTCAGATGGCCGGCAGTTTGGCGGTTTGCCAGCCATGTCCCCGCGGGAAGAAAATCGCCGGCGTGTTTCCCGGGCAACTCGCCGATGTGAGCAGTCGCCCGCCACATTCCCATGAATCGCTTCGCCGTAGACCGAATTTCCCCGAGAGTTTCCTCCCCGCTCAAAGTCGCTCACCCGCCCCGACGCCGACTCACTCCGTTCGACATTCGTTCGCCCCGCACACCGGCAGCCACTGGCCAGTTCGCCACATTGAACCGACAGCGGCTGCGATCCAAAATGACCTAGTCTGACCAAACTGCAGGACACTCCATGCCTCACACAATTCGTCGGTTGTTCGCCAATCGCCTGCCTCAATCGGTTG
>JBGSIP010000113.1:0-4416 GCA_041742495.1 Planctomycetaceae bacterium | reverse complement strand
GTTCACTACGTCTGCTGATTCGGCAGGCTGCACAGCATGAAAGTGTTTCAATGAACGTGGCCCGATGAAAGCAGAACAGTATCTCAAGCCGGAGGTGATCCAGCATGTCGCCCGGCTCGATCTGCGCGCCAAGTTCATCGTGGAAGGCTTTTTGAGCGGGTTGCATGCCTCCCCGTTTCAGGGGTTCAGTGTCGAGTTTTCAGAGCATCGCCGGTACACGCAGGGGGACGATCCCAAGGACATCGACTGGCTGGTCTACGCCAAGACGGACCGGTACTACATCAAGAAGTATCAGGCTGAAACCAACATGACCGGCTATCTGGTCATGGATCTGTCGGAGAGCATGGCCTACACATATCGGCAGCAGCTTACGAAGTTCGACTACTCCATTTGCCTGGCGGCGGCGCTGGCGTATCTGATGGTGCATCAGCAGGACCCGGTGGGGCTGTTCACATTTGACGAGCGGCTGCGGTCTCACTTGCCGGCGCGCAGCCGGCGGACGCAGTTGGGGGACATCCTCGCGGTGTTGTCCAAGTCCCGACCGGCCGGCGCCACGAATGTCGCCGAGAATCTGGCGCGGGCGGCCGCCAGTGTGCGGCAGAAAAGCCTGTTCATGCTGTTTTCCGATCTGCTGGTTGAACCGGAGCCGGTGATCCAGGCGATTCGGCGGCTGCGCTATCAGGGGCATGACCTGATTGTCTTCCATGTGCTGGACGAGGCCGAGGTGACGTTTCCCTTTGACGGTTCGGTGGACCTGCGAGATCCCGAAACCGGGGAGAAAATGCGGGTCGACGCTAGGGGCATTCGCGGCGACTACCAGCAGGCCCTCACCACGATGCGAGAACGCTACCGGCACGTCTGTCAGGGGATCGGGGCCGATTTCGTGCCGATCGACACCAGCATGCGGTTCGACCACGCGCTCGTGGAATACCTCAATCAGCGGCGGATGCGCGGCTGAACGACCGCAGTATCGGGCGCGGCTGTCCACTGGGCGGGTCCGCTTAACCCGATTAGGAATAATGGGTTAAACACGCCGGCCTAAACCAGCGCGAGGCCTGATTCTCGCGGGGCCAGCGTTGATTCGCGTCGGTCGGCAACTTAGATTGGCGGTCCTTCCCCAAGGCATCTGTCTGCGCCGACACTGCAACTGTCGGGAACGTCAAAAGTCGTTCCAACATTTGATACGGTCGCGGCGTAGGACGCGTGGGGTGCACACTGGCCTGCCGGCCAGGCGGTGCTGTCGCTGAGGTATTCCGTGGCCTGGACCGCGTCCGGCCAATTGTGATCGCGTTTGTCGTCATTATCCGCGGAGATTTGCGTCCATGACCGTCACGTCCACTGCCACTGCGGCTTCCCCGCTGGATTTCTCCTCACCCGGGCACGCCGGCAGCAGCGGAAACGCTGTCATCGAAATTCGCAATCTGTCCAAGGTCTACCGGGACTTCTGGGGACGCAAAAAGGTCGAGGCGGTCAAGTCGGTCAGTTACGACGTCGTGAAGGGCGAAGTTTTCGGTCTGCTGGGGCCCAACGGGTCGGGCAAGACCACGACGATCAAAATGCTCCTGGGACTGCTGTTCCCGACGGACGGCGAAATTCGCGTGCTGGGGCGGTCGGCGTCCGACGTCGAGAAAAACGAACGCATCGGATATTTGCCCGAAGAGTCGTATCTGTACCGGTTTCTGACGGCCGAAGAAACGCTCGATTTTTACGGGCGGCTGTTCAAAATGTCGGCCACCGAGCGCCGCCGCCGCCGTGACGAACTGATTGAAATGGTGGGGCTCAAGCATGCCCGCCGTCGGCAGCTCAAGGAATACTCCAAGGGGATGACGCGCCGCATTGGGTTGGCTCAAGCGCTGATCAACAATCCGGATCTCATTCTGCTGGACGAACCGACGTCAGGACTCGACCCGCTGGGGACGCGAGACATGAAGGACCTGATCCTGCAGTTGAAGGCCCAAGGCAAGACCGTGGTGATGTGCAGTCACCTGCTGGCCGACGTGCAGGACGTCTGCGACCGCATCGCCATCATGTTCCAGGGCGAACTGAAGGTGCTCGGGAATGTGAACGAACTGCTCAAGGAGCAGGACGCGACGGAAATCAAGACTTCCCGGTTGAGCGATGCGGCCATCGCCGATGTGCGGGCAGCGATCGAAAAGCACGGGGGACGGCTGGAATCGGCCGGTCAGCCGACCAATTCGCTGGAAGAACTGTTCCTCAAGATTGTGCAGGAAAGCAAGGAACGTCCGGGTCAGCGATTTACGGTCGACGAAGCAACGGCTGCCGCGGCGAATCGTTCCTAGCAGTCTGTTGAGAATCAACTTAGTGTGGCCACTCAACGTTCCCGAATCGCCGGTTTCACGGCGGTTTGTGCGGATTCCTCTTGGGGAATCCAACAGCCTGTTGAAGCACTCGACAGGCTGCCCGAGACCCCGCTGGCTGGACGTGGCTGGCGACTGTTTTGTAGCTCCCTGCGGCACCTGGACGGCTCATTCCCATGCTGTTTGATGTCCCCAATTTCAATCTGCTGATCGGCCTGGGCATATATGCGGCGGTCTGCCTGATTCTGGCGGTCGCGGCTCTCGGGTTCTCACTCCTGGCGTCGTTGAGCGCCTACGGTTGGGGGGGGCCCAGGCGTGTCTTTTCCGGGATTGGCGGGGCATGTCGAGATTTGGCCGCGACCGATTTTTCGCGTGTCTCGGCGATCAGTTCGCTGGTTCTTAAGGAATCGCTGCGGAAGAAGGCCCTGTACATTTTCGGGGTGTTTGCGATTCTGTTTATGTTTGCCGGCTGGTTCATCGGCGGTACGAGCACTCGACCTGATTTGCAGGTGAAGGTGTACGTCGCCTTTGTGCTGACGGCCATCACCTGGCTGACGATCCCCGTTGTGGTGCTGCTGGCCTGCTGGGGGTTGCCCACGGACATCAAGAATCGCTCGGTCCACACCGTCATCACCAAGCCGGTTCGACGGCATGAGATTTTTCTGGGCCGGGTGGGGGGCTACGTCTGCGTGGGGACGTTCTTCCTAGCGGTGATGGGCGGCGTGGGTTACTTCTGGATCTCGCGAAATATACCTGCCGCGGCGCAACCGCAGTTGATCGGCCGCGTGCCGATTTACGGCAACATGACCTTTAGCGACCGCTTCGGAAACTACGACGAAAACATCCAGAAGGGTGGGGTCAACGTCGGCGATATCTGGGACTTCCGCAGCTTCATCGAAGGGGGCACCAAGGCCCGGTCCTATTACCGGTTTGGCCGGGACAAGCGACTGGATGTGGCGGCCCTCAAGGTGCAGGCCAAGGAGCGGCAGGCCGCCTATGAGCGGGATATGACGGCGTTTGAGAACGGGCAATTGGATCGCGAGCCTGCGGAACCGTCGGCGTTTGACCTCGAATACAACTTCGAAGCCTTTCGGACCACCAAAGGGGACATCGACAACGGCACGCGGTTGATGTGCCAACTGACGTTGATCAACCCGGACGATCGCGACGTGCGTGTGCCGCTGCCTGCATTCCAGGTGATGGAGTTCAGCGAGCGGGTCGAAGACAAGATGGTCCCGGTGCCGGTCACCATCAGCTATCGCGATGAGGAAACGTCCGCGGAGCGAACGGCCGACCTGTTCACGGAGATCATGCCCAAGGGCGAAGTGATCAT
Organism: Planctomycetaceae bacterium; assembly: GCA_041742495.1. GTDB lineage: Bacteria > Planctomycetota > Planctomycetia > Planctomycetales > Planctomycetaceae > JBGSIP01. The sequence continues at coordinate 765 of JBGSIP010000113.1, read as the reverse complement.
CGAAGTCCAGTGTCTCGATCCGAGCCAATACCTCGGGATGGCCCGGCCCGACTTGTTCATCCGGGAGCCCGATCGCACATTCCTGTCGACGTTCAGCAAGTCGATTTTTGGCATCTGGCTGCGGCTGGTGCTGATGGTATTGATTGCGGTGACCGTCACTTGTTTTGTGAAGGGCCCCGTCGCCACGCTGGCCACGTTCGGCATGTATCTGGTGGGCTTCAGCCTGCAGGCGGTGCTGAAGGATCAGTCGATCGGCGTGATTCAGTATCTGTCCGGGTATTCCCGCGCCATTGGCACATATGGGGGTGGTCCGGTCGAATCGGCCATCCGCATGGCGCAGCACATGAATACGCAGACGCCGCTGTCCGACACGATGCAGGCGTTTGTGATGATTGTGGACGTGCCGCTGACGTTGCTGCTGGCCGCCGTCAGTCAGATCATTCCCGATTTTTCCAGCTTCCGGATGACCGAATACACGGCCAGCGGGTTTGACGTTCCGTGGGCGACGTCGCTGTTCCCTGGCATCATGCTGACCGTCGCGTATGTCGTGCCGTGTCTGCTGATCAGCTACTTCTCGCTGCAAGCACGCGAAATGGAGGCGAAATGACCCGCCTGTCGACGCAACAACGCAAACTGGTGTACGCCATTGTCATGGTGGCGCTCGCCGTTCCCATTTTCATTCTGGGGATGCCCGAGGGGAGTTCGCGCGGGAACGCGGCCGGGCAGCGCAGCGGGGGCAAACTGGCCCAGTTGCGTTCCAACTAC
>JBGSIP010000112.1:0-1745 GCA_041742495.1 Planctomycetaceae bacterium | reverse complement strand
ATCCCCACCGATCGCAGGGCCTCATCACGCTGCAGTTGTTCGGCCGGGCCATACAACTGCTCGATCATTGGCACCAGTTGTGCCTGCACGGCGGGAGGAGCTTCTTGCCAGTACCGTGCCGGATTGCGCCACGCGTCGAGGTTCGCGCACAGCACCAATAGCAGCGAGGCATCGGTGACTTGCGACTGCCCCCAGGCAGCCGCCTTGACCTCAGCACGCACGCTGGGGTCTCTCACGACCACGAACCGCCAGTTCTGAATATTGAATGAGGTCGGTGAGAGAATCGCGAGACTGAGCAGTTCGCGGATCTCATCCTCCGTCATCTGGTGAGTCGGATCGTAGTGCTTGACGCTGCGACGAGTGCGAATGGCTTCGAACGTGTCCACGGTTGATCTCACGGAAAAGTGGCGGAACGGCGGCGGCTGATGGGCAACCAGGCCGGACAGACCTCTCATGATAGCCGGCCGACCGTGGCGTCAAGTCGCAGCGGGCAACACGCCGATTCTTCAGCAACGCTTCAACCGCCTGGCGTGGCAGGCTGGCCGAGTGCGGGCCCGTGAGGCCAGACCTCTCTAGCCTCACGGCGCCGCGTTCATCGGCCGCTCACATGCGTTCGGGGGCGCGAATCCCCAGCAGGTTGAGGACCAGTTCAATCGATCGCGCCGATAGATCGCACAGCAGCAGCCGAGACATTCGAGTCTGTTCGTCCTGGGCCTTCAACACATCGCAGTTCACATAGAACCGGCTGTACGCCTCCGCCGTTTCAAAAATGTACTGGCACAACAGGTTGGGCCGCAGGTCACGGGCAGCATCATCCAGCGTGTCGTGCAGCCGCAACAGTTGCAACGCCAGGGCGCGCTCGAACGGGTCGTCCATCTGCAGGTTGGCTGCCCGCACCGCCATACGATCGATTTGCCCCCGGCGGAAAATGCCCTGCGTGCGGGCCACCGCATATTGGGCATATGCGGCGGTGTTACCGGTAAGGCTCAGCATCTTGTCCCACGAAAAGACATAGTCGCTTTCGCGATTTTGCAGCAGATCGGCGTACTTGATCCCGCCAATTCCTACGTACTCAGCGACCTGCTGACGAGTTTCGCTGTCCAGCTCGGGGCCGGTCGGCTTGCTGTCGTCGTTCTGGTCGACAATGGCCCGCGCCCGTTCCACCGCTTCGTCGAGCAGGCTCTCGAGACCGACGGCATCCCCTGCACGAGTCTTGTACGGCTTTTTGTCGGGGCCCATCACGGTGCCAAAGTTGACGTGTCGGAAATCGACCGTGTTATAACCCCAGCGCCGGGCTGTCTCGAACAGCATTTCGAAGTGTTCGCTTTGCCGGGTGTCGACCACATAAATGATCTGCTCGGCACCGCGCTCCACACGAAACTGGATGGTCGCCAGATCGGTCGTCGCGTAGGTGTAGGCGCCGTCTGCTTTCTGAATGATAAACGGTGCTTCCCGGTTGGGCAGAAAGACGCACTCGGCACCGGCACTGGTGGTGGCCAGTTTCCGTTCCCGCAGCGCTGCGACGACACCCGGCAACTGCGGATTGTAAGCCGACTCCCCCAGTGTCAGGTCGAAGTGAATGTCCAGCCGGTCGTAAATCGACTGCATTGCGGCGAGACAGGCGGGCAGAAATTGCTGCCACAACTGCAGATTCACAGGGTCGCCGGCGTGCAGCCGCGCGGTCTCCTCGCGCGCTAGTCGCGCAATGTGCGGATGCTGTTGCGCCAATTGGGCCAGCGCGGGAT
>JBGSIP010000111.1:0-4906 GCA_041742495.1 Planctomycetaceae bacterium | reverse complement strand
CTCCTGGGGCGCGAAGTCTCGCTGGCCGGCAAGCAACGCCCCACCACCACACGGCCCGTCGTGCTCGTCGCGCCGGACGTCGATCTCACGCGCAGCCGGCTGCCAACCACGGAGTTGACGGTCAAAGTCGTCGACGTGCCGCTGCTGCAGAGCATTGTGCTCATTGACTGTCCCGACCCGGACACTGACGACGCCGCGCATGCCGGCAGCAATCTCGAAAAGCTAAAGCTGGTCCTTCCGGTCTGCGATGTCCTGCTGGTGGTATCGACCCAGCAGAAATATCGCTCCGAACGGGTCACTGCCGAATTGCTGCTTGCCGCAGCGGGTTGCCAGATTGTGTTTGTTCAGACTCGCGCCGATCAGGACGAAGACATCCGCGCCGACTGGCGGGACCATCTCACAGATCAGTTCAGCGTGGGTGAGATGTTCTTTGTCGATGCTCCCACGTCGTTGCGTGAAGAGCAGGCCGCCAACGGCTCGCCCACCGCTGAAATTCAACGCCTGCGCGACTATCTCCAGCAGCAGTTTTCGCGCACGCGGCATGCCCGCATCCGTCGCGCCAATGCCCTGGGACTGTTGTCTGAGACACTGGCGGCTGCGCAACAGGAACTGGACCGCGTCAGCCCCGGACTGGATCGGCTCGAACAACAGATTGGACACCAGCAGCGTGTCATCCGTGAACGCTACGTCGACCGCCTGAAGAGCGAACTGAGCCAGTATCGCCACACTTGGAATGCCCGGTTGCTCTCCGCGGTGGCTGAACAGTGGGGCTTCAGTCCGTTTGCGTCCGCAGTGCGGGTGTATTGCGGGCTGGGGGGCTGGATTGCCTCTTACACGTTGATGCGCGCCCGCAGCGCTGCTCAATTGGCGGTGTTGGGAACGGTGCAGGGCTATCGCTGGTGGAGCGATCGACAATCGCAGCAGGCCGCCACCGAACAACTGGAGCAACTCACCCTGCTGGGCCCGGACAGTGCGGACTTTGAAACGGCGATTGTCGTGTTACGTGGCGACGTCCGTGCCGCCGCGCTCGATGACTGTGTGCTCCCTTCAACCGGCGATCGCGGTGGCCCACCCGTGGGGGAGAAACTGCTGCGTGACGTGCAGACTGCCATTCATGAAATGGTCGACGAGATCGCGCGTCGGCGGGGAAATATCGTTGTCCGCTGGACGCTCGAAGTCCTGTTTCTGGCCTTCATTCTGTTTGTGGTGTACCGCGTGGCGAGGAACTTCTTTTGGGTCAGCCTGTTTGATGAGACACGCATTCTCAGCGCGGACTTCTACATCACGGCCGGACTGTTCTTTGTGTTGTGGACGGGGATTCTGATTGGCATGTTGTCGAATCTGGTGTCGCGTGGGCTCAAGCAGGAAATCGAGACACTGGCGGAACGCTTTGCCGGCCAGCAGCCCGGACAGGAACTCTTTCCGCAATTGCAGACGCTGCTGGCGGAAGTCCGCCGCGATCACCGACAGTTGCAGCGCTTGCAGGAATCGACCTGCGACCTGCGCGATCGATTGGACCAGCAGGAGGAACTGTCCCACCGCCGCGCCACCACGGCAGCCGGCCGATGAAGACCCGCCGGGCAGTTTAGCTCATCACCACTCAACACACGGTAAACAACACACATGTCGGAAGCGGCAGCAGGACGTGCTACCAACAAGCTTGGCTTTGATCACTCGGATTCAATGGTGGTATATCAAGGATGAATGACATGGCTGGAGTGTGTGGAATTATCCCGGCGCGGCTGGAATCGGTTCGTCTGCCCCGCAAAATGTTGCTGACCGAAACCGGACAGCCGCTGGTCCAGCACACTTGGGAAGCGGCCCGCCCCAGCAGCGCCCTGGATGCCTTGTTCGTGGCGACCGACAGCGAAGAAATCGCCGCCGCGGTCCGTGGGTTTGGGGGTGAGGTGATCATGACGGGCCACTGCGAGAGCGGCACGGATCGCCTCGCCGATGCCGTCCGCAGGGCCGGCCTGAATCACGACTGGATCGTGAACGTGCAGGGGGATGAACCGGAGATGACCCCCGGCCACATCGATCGGGCGGTCGCCGCCATGCAGCAGCGGTCCGACTGTGAAATGTCGACCGTCGCATGTCCCATCGTCGATCCGGCACAGGTCACCAACCCCGCCTGCGTCAAGGTGGTGTGCGCCGCCGATGGCCGGGCTCTGTATTTCAGTCGCAGCCCCATCCCTCACCCCCGCGATCAATCCCCGGCGGACGCCATTTCGTCGCACGGTTCGGTGGTCGATTCGCCGTGGCTGCTGCACATGGGGCTCTACGTTTATCGCCGGGAATTCCTGCTGGCATTCGCGCAGTTGCCCCCCTCACGGCTGGAAACCACGGAGAAACTGGAACAGTTGCGGGCGCTGCAGGCCGGGGCCCAAATCGCGGTGGCCATCGTGCGGGAGCCGTCGGTTGGAATCGATACTCCCGCCGATTATGCTGCGTTTGTGGCGCGGTGGAATCGTCGAAGCTCTGGCTGAGTGCCACGGCCCCCGAGCGGGCCGGCCAAGGTACTTTGTTGCCACTGCCGGAAGCGGCCGCCGCCCAGCCAGCAATGTCAACACCCACGGTCGGACGACTCGTCTTCCGGCCGTGTTTGCATTCTGTCGGCTGCCATCGTCGCGCGTGGACAGCAACTTCGGCACCCTGCGGCACGTCACAGTGGCGGCCAGCCGTGCGAAGCCAGTTTTTTCCGTTTTGGGGCTAAAGGAATTTCGGCATGACCCGGCATATCTTCGTGACTGGCGGAGTGGTCAGTTCGCTGGGCAAAGGACTGACGTCCGCGTCCATCGGGCTGCTGCTGGAACGTCGCGGACTGCGGGTCCGGATGCAGAAGCTCGACCCCTATCTCAACGTCGACCCGGGCACGATGAGCCCTTATCAGCACGGCGAAGTGTATGTGCTCGATGACGGTGCCGAGACGGACCTGGATCTGGGGCATTATGAGCGTTTCACCACCAGTCCGCTGTCGTCGCGATCCAACTTCACCACCGGGCGCATTTATCAGCGCGTGATTGCCAAAGAACGTCGCGGTGAATACCTCGGCGCGACAGTCCAGGTCATTCCGCACGTCACCGACGAAATCAAGACCGCCGTGCTGTCACTGGCCAGTCCCGATGTGGACGTCGTGATCACGGAACTGGGGGGTACGGTTGGCGATATCGAGAGCCTGCCCTTTCTCGAAGCCATCCGTCAGATCCCGCTTGATATCGGCAAGGAAAACTGCCTCTTCATTCACCTGACGCTCGTCCCATATTTGAAGGCCGCGGGCGAACTGAAAACCAAGCCCACCCAGCACAGCGTGGGACAATTGCGCCAAATCGGCATCACGCCCGACATTCTGGTCGTGCGGACCGAACGCGCGCTGGGTCGCGAGAACGCCGAGAAGATCGCGCTGTTCTGCAATGTCGACAAACGCTCGGTCATTGAAGAGATCGACAAGGAGCTTTCCATCTACGAAGTCCCCATCGGACTGGCCGAGAACAAGATGGACAAGCTGATTGTCGAAAAACTCAAGCTGACCGCCGGGCCGCTGGATCTGGATGACTGGCGGGAGTTGATGCACCGCATCCGCACGCCCCGGCATGACGTACACGTGGCCGTGGTGGGCAAATACATCGAACATCGCGATGCCTACAAATCGATCTACGAATCGCTCGATCATGCCGCGTTCGGACATCAGGCGCGGGTGTTCGTCAAGCGGATTGAAGCCGAGGAACTCGAGAAGGGGGATCCCGAGTTGCTCCTCAAAGGGGTCGATGGGGTGCTCGTGCCGGGGGGCTTTGGCTATCGCGGAGTCGAAGGGAAAATTCGCGCGATTCAGTTTGCCCGCGAAAACAAGGTGCCGTTCTTCGGCATCTGCCTGGGTCTGCAGTGCGCGGTGATTGAATATGCCCGCCATGTGCTGGGGTATGCCGACGCCAACAGCACCGAGTTTGCCACCGAGACGAATCATCCGGTGATCTGCCTGTTGGAGGAACAGCACACCGTCACCGACAAGGGGGGGACCATGCGGCTGGGGGCGCAAGAATGCCGCCTCACGCCCGGTTCGCTAGCCGAGCAGTGTTATCGGAAAAGCCCCATCAAAGAACGGCATCGGCACCGTTACGAATTCAATCCCGAATATCGCGCCGTTTTCAACCAGGCGGGGCTGGCCACCACAGGCGAGGGGCCCAGCGGCGTGCTGGTGGAGATCGTGGAAATTCCCGATCACCCGTGGTTTCTGGCGGTGCAGTATCATCCCGAGTTCAAATCGACACCTCTCAAGCCGCATCCTTTGTTCTCGGGCTTCCTGGCTGCGGCCCTCAATCGACATCAGGACCGGGTCGGTCAGCCAGTGGGTGTCTGATCGCCACTCGCTGCGGTGGGGCCAATCGCCGGGACCGCCGGCGCAAGGCAGAGGACAGTTATGATGCCGAGTGCCATCGTGGGGCGGAGAGAAGTGGAGTCCCATGGACGTTGACGGGTTGCTGGTGATTCGCAAACCGGCGGGGCTCACCTCCCGCGCGGTCGTCAATCTGGCCTGTCGCGAATTGCGGACGCGCCGTGTCGGACACGCCGGCACCCTCGATCCACTGGCCACCGGGGTGCTTGTCCTGTGTTGCGGCGTGGCGACACGGTTGATCGAGCTGGTCCAGCGCGGCGAGAAAGTCTATCAGGCCAGCTTTCGGTTAGGAGCGGTCAGCGACACCGACGACGACACCGGTGCCGTTCAGGTAATCGACCCGACACCCACCGTGCCCGTCACATCGATCGCGGCGGTGCTGGACAGTTTTGTGGGGTGCATCGCTCAGGTGCCGCCGGCCTTCTCTGCCGTCCGCGTCTCCGGGCAGCGGGCCTATGATTTGGCCCGCCGGGGTAAGGAATTCGAGTTGGAAGCGCGGCCGGTCGAGATCTCGGC
>JBGSIP010000110.1:0-2744 GCA_041742495.1 Planctomycetaceae bacterium | reverse complement strand
GTTTCGCGTGGGGGCTGGCGGCAGCGCGGGGACAAATGCCCGTCGCGGCACCTGTCTCCGAACCGGACACGGCAAGGATCACCGTGCTGGTGCCACGACCGGCCGGCATTCCCACGGATGCCGTTCGCCCCGCGTGGGTCTATGTGGAGCGAAGCTGGCTAGATCAATCGCAGCGTCCTGCTCGCAATGACCGTGCATCGGCAGTCCTGTTGCGAAACGCCAGCTATCGGATACAGCGATTGCCGGAACAGATGCCAGTTGTCGCTCTTGATGCGGAAGTGATTGTTCCAGAAGAGGCAGTTGATCCCGTACTAAATTTGCCATTTGGATTGGCGCTATCGGGCAGTCTCGACAGTTGTACGGTGGATGGCAGTCCGGCTGACGTCCGGTTGGGTGAGGACGGATCAAGTCTCTTGATTCGACTCCCCGTCGCCGCTGACCGCTCGCGCTCGTCGACAGATTCCTCGGCCACTGTCACTCCCGAGGCGCCGCTCAAGCGTCGGGCCGACATCGGTCTCTCCCGACATCAACTCCATCTGGAACTGCTACCACAACGGATTGATCAACCGCCGGTCGATTGGGCGCTCGCGCCAGGTCGCGTGTTCTGGAAGCTCGCTTGCCCCTACTGGCTCCCCGCACGCTGGGACATGGGCCCCCAGGAAGATGCCCGCCCCCTGGAACTGTTTGTGGTGGGTGCGACGAGCCGCCGGCGGAGTCTGTTGGCGCCGGAGTCCTCCGTCAGTGTGACGTCGGCCGATGCGGTGTGGTTTTCGCCGAGTGAATTCGCCGACTCCGCGTCGCGCACCGCCCGCGTGGGCGCCTCCATCATGGGCCTGTTCGACTTGCGCCCGTACACATCGATCGGCACACTGCACATTCGGTTGTCACGCATCGAAGGTGATCCTCGACAGGTGACGTTGCACCTGCCCCCACAATTGTCCCTGCGCCGGGCGGTGGCGGCGGCAGCCGACGAAGTGCAGATCGATGCTGAAGCGGACAGGCAGACTGCGGTCACGTTCGAGTTTGCGAATGGACTGCCGGAGAATTGCGAACTGCGACTGGATGTTGTGGTCCCCGTGCCAAAACTTGACGGTGAAATTCGGATTCCGCCGCTGTCGTTGTGGGAACCTCGTCCCCGCCAGAGTGAGGGCGCCCCGGCTGTCGAAGTGCTGTTGAACTCGCTGCAGATCGCCTTCGTCAGTCGTGCCGGCTACGAAGTGCGACTGATTCCCGATGATCTGGGCATCACTACCGCGTTTCCCCTCGATGAGTTTCAGCAGGAATGGAAGGACCCGCTGTCGTCTGCCAACCGGATCGCCGCACTGGAGCAGTCCGAGCCCGCACCACTGTTATTTCGGCTACAGCCGCCCGCGAGCGAACTGCTGGCGACCGGCCGACATCGCATCAGCGAAGATGCAGGCAAACTGCGCTGGGTGGCCACGTTTGATGTGGTTCCGGTCAGCGAAAGTCCCTTCGAATATCGCGTGCGTCTGGCCCCCGGGTTTGGTGTGGACACGATCACCGTGATGCAGTCCGGAGTGGACCGCCTGCGTCGCTGGCAGCGCGTGGGGGGAGAGATCATCCTGCGATTGGGCGGCGCGGCCACCGGCCCACAGACAATCACGCTGATCGGCACCTTACGAAATGTGCCCGCCGGGTATGAGTACATGGCCCCCGCCCTGCAACAGGTGTCCCGCTGGCGTGGCGAGGAACTGATTGAACTTGATCCGGCTGTTCGCGCCAGTTGGAGTGTCGCGGAGCGGACGGCCATCGATGCCTTGCCTGAGGCTGCAGATTCTGCCGCAGAATCAGCAGCCGCGAGTTCCTGGTGGCGACGTTCAAACCGGGTGCAGGATGCGGTGCTGACGTTGTCTCGCCAAGAAACCGGCGAACAACTGCCGGCAACGAACGATGACTCCGAAGAAGGGTTGGCTGCGGGAAACCTGCTGCCAACCCGCAAACCCAAGGTACTGGGCGTGCGCACGGAGGTCACCCGCAACGCCCGCGGCGTGCTCGAAGGGCGCACGGTCGGTATTGTCTCTGGCCAGGGAGTCATGAAGTGGATGGTCCCCGCTGAAATCACCCTGCAGGCAGTGCAGGTGGACCTCTCCGCGGTGCCGGCTGTGGTTCAGAACCATGGCGAGGTCGCCGTGACGCTGTCGGCGCTCAACGACTTGCATGCCGTGGAGTGGCACTGGGTCGTTGACCAACGTCACGGGACGATCACTCTGCCCCGCCCAATCGCCGACGAAGCATGTCCGTTGTGGTTGCGCGTACCGGGTGCAGCAGCGCCGCGACCGTCGGTCGAGTTTGATCAATCGTGGAATGATCTGCTGGTTCGTGCGCTCGATGAATCGACTTTGCGTCGACCTGTTGTCGATGGACTCGGACGGGCCCGATCGTGGCCGGCTCCCACTGGTCCTGTCTGGGAGCGTTCTCCCGCCGCGGAGCTTCCAATCACGGGGACGGCCGCTGCGGCACAACCCTGGCAGACAGACATTCCCCCCGCCGCCCGCCAGCGCTCATGGCCTTGGTCGGTGATGGTGAGCGCGGCGGTCTTGCTATCGGCGATTGGCTGGTCCTGCCGACTGCCAGCACCATCCGACAGAATCACCCGACTGGTGATTCCCACGGCGGGCCTCGTTGCCTTGTGGCTGGCAGATGCACCGGCGGGCTGGATGGCTGCCGGGTGCCTGCTGGCTGGGCTGGGCCTGCTGGCCCAACTGTGGCTGCATCGCGGGCGA
>JBGSIP010000109.1:0-6396 GCA_041742495.1 Planctomycetaceae bacterium | reverse complement strand
TCTGGGCAGCGGTTCGGGCGTGCCCGGCACGCTCATTCCAATTTCGGCCGCCGCCCCGCTCCCAGGCGGCGCGGCTTCGATCGGAGTCGCTCCGCGAGAGACCCCCACGCGTTCGCTCTTCTCAGACCGCGCCTCCTCGGGCGGAGTGATCGTCCCGGTTTCCGCGTCCATTCGCGGGGCCGTATCGCTGACGACCAGCAAGGTCTCAGCATCGGCGGGATCGTCAAACCACGCCGGATTGATTGCGTCACCCAGAATCAGCGGCGGGTCGGGGATGTTGTCTGCCCCCAGCACAACCACGGTCCGCTGCTCCTGCGAGAACAGCAGGGTCATTTGCAGCATGCCCAGACCAATGGCCGGATACAGCAGCATCGGCAGCACCAGCACCATGAACAGCGTGCGCCGGTCACGGAGTTGGTCTGAGACCTCACGGTTCCAGATGAGTTTGATATTACGCCAAGTCATGGATCGGTACCGACGTCAGTGTTCCGCGGAGGTCGCGGAAGTCCCGACCGGTTGCAATGTGCCAGCTTCAAATTCTTCGATCAGGCGGAAGAACAGTTCTTCCATGTCAGGTTCGCCGTAGCGGGAGGCCAGATCCTTGACCGTCCCCTGCGCCAGAATCACGCCGCGATGGATAATTGCAATCCGGTCGCACAGCTTTTCCACCTCGCGCATGATGTGCGTCGAGAAGATAATGCACTTCCCCTGAGCTTTGAGCGACTGAATCGCCTGCAGCACATTCCGCGCGACCAGCACATCCAGTCCCGATGTCGGCTCGTCGAAAATCAGCACCGGGGGGTCGTGCACAATAGTGCGGGCAATCGACACCTTCTGCTTCATCCCGGTCGACATTTTGGAGCCCAGCACATCTTGGATGGGGCCCATTTCCAGCAGTTGATTGATCAACTTGATACGGGCTGCCAACTGCGGCTCGGTCAAGCCGTACAGCCGACCGTAATATTCGACCAGCTCCAACCCGGTCATCCGGTCATAGATGCCGGTGTTGTTCGACATGAAGCCAATGTGCTTCCGCACCCCCTCTGGGTCCTTGGCGACGTCGATCCCCGCCACCAGTGCCCGGCCGGCCGTCGGTTTGAGGACCGTGGACAAAATGCGCAAGGCAGTCGTCTTGCCGGCACCATTGGGGCCCAGCAGGCCAAAGATTTCTCCCGGCCGAACCTCAAACGAGATGTCGCGCACGGCGAAGATCTCGCCCTTTTGCAGGTCGTGAAAGCTCTTCGTGAGGTGTTCGACCTGGATCATGACCGCAGGCTGCCTGTCCCGTTCAAGTTCAACCTGTGGTGGAGAGATTGTTGGCCCGCAGATCGCCGGTTCAGCACCTGCCGGGCTCAAGTCAGGTAATCACGGGCAGAGATCGGACGGACGGCACAGGACCCGCTGGAGCCAAGCTTGCCGCCGATGATATCAGGTCTCCGGCCGCCGGTTGGTCAATCAGGTCGTAAAACACGTTGCGTTGCCGGGGCACATACCCCGCGTCGGAAATGCAGCGGCGAATGGTATCGAGGCTCAAGTGATGCACGGTTCCCGCCTGGGCCACCACGTTCTCCTCGATCATGAGACTTCCCATGTCGTTTGCGCCGAAAAACAGCGCCAACTGGCCGATTTTCTCCCCTTGCGTCACCCACGAAGACTGGATGTTCGGAATGTTGTCGAGATACAGCCGGGCGACCGCCTGTGTCTTGAGGTATTCAACCGCCCCAGCCGGCGGGATGTGACTCATCTGCGTGTGGTCCGGCTGGAACGTCCAGCAGATGAAGGCCGTGAACCCGCCGGTCTCGTCCTGCAACCGGCGCAACCGCTCCAGGTGTTCCACCCGTTCCGCCAGCGTCTCAATGTGGCCAAACATCATCGTGGCGGAGGACCGCCCACCCAGGCGATGCCACTCGCGATGGACGTTCAACCAGTCATCGGTCAACACCTTCCCTCGCGTGATCTCTTTGCGGACTCGATCGACGAGAATCTCTCCGCCGCCTCCGGGCAGACTGCCCAAACCGGCCGCCTTGAGCCGTTCCAGCACTGTCGTCAGAGGGAGTTTGGCGATTTTCGTGAAATGGTGGATCTCGGGTGGGCTGAAGCCGTGAATGTTGACACTCGGGAAATGCTGCCGGAGATCCCGCAACAGGTCTTCGTACCATTCCAGCGTGAGCGTGGGATGCAGGCCCCCCTGCAGCAGAATCTGGTCGCCGCCCAGGGCGATCGTCTCGCGGATTTTCTGGTGCAGTTCTTCCCGGGTCAGTACATAGACCTCGGCGTGCCGGGGAGGGCGGTAAAACGCACAAAAATCACACACCGCCGTGCAGGCATTGGTGTAGTTGATGTTCCGGTCAATGTTGTACGTCCGGAACGGTTCCGGATGCAGTCGGCGCGTCACGGCGTCGGCGGCGGCACCAATCGCCGTCAGATCGTGACTCTCCAGCAACTGCAGCCCTTCGGCGGGTGTGAGACGCTCGCCGACAACCGCGCGATCAAGCAGATTTTGAATCGTGGAACCGCAACCTGCGATCATGTGGAATCAACCCTTGTGCGCCTGCCAGTTCTGCAAACAGCTTCAAGCCGGAACGTTCCCGCGAGCTGAACCGAAAGTGCAGGTTTTCCGTGAAATAACGATAGGCAAATTCGGGTTCGATGCCGAGCTTGGGCCCTTCGATGGCCGCAATTTCTCGCAGCGAGTTCACGCCGCGATCACGGGCCGCCCCCAGCACGTCCGCCAGTTCATCCAACCTTCCCGCTTCCAGCCGTGTCGAAACCCGCCGCGCCGCATCCAAATCCACCGCTTCCAGTTGGCTTTCTGACCGAGCCACCCACATGGCAAACACAAACGGCAACCCCGTCCAGCGATTCCATTCTTCACCCAGATCCCACACCGCGCAGAACTGTTCCGCCGGGGGGCGCATCGCCCGGTCCCCAATCAGCAGCACGGCATCCGCCGAAGTGTCACTCACGCTGTGTCGCAGCGGAAACGGCTGGAGCACCGGCGAAACTCCATACCGCGCGGACAACATCACCCGCGCCAGGCACAGGCTGGTCCGCGAACCTTCATCGGCGGCCAGCGTCCGCACGGCTCCGGGCGGACAACGGAAATAGACCTTCACGCTGAAGACCGCCCCGCGGGCCGCCACGCACGCATCCGAGACAATTTCAAAGGACGGTGCCGAAAAAAACTCCACGGAGGGGATCAGCGCCACATCCAGCAAACCCGCTTTCAGGTCATCGGCCAGCCGGCTCGGGTAGTCGAGCGTGACCTCATCATCGGGGACGGATGCCGACAGTCCGGCGATCAGCGGTTTGGAATTGAGGTAGGAAACCGCTCCGATGCGCACGGGGCGGTGCAGGGTCGCCGACATACCGCTGCGCCTTCTCCGAATGACCGTGTCCAACAAGAAACAGAAGCTGGCGGAACAACCGCCTCAAGCCCTGATTCTGACATATGTTAGTCCCCCGGGAGTGACCCACCAATTGAACAGTGACGATTCGTCGCAACCCCGACGAGAATCCCGCTCTCAGCTCACACCCCTGCAGGCCACCGGAAGTGCCAGCGTACGATTATCCCGCCACGCTGGTAAGAACTCGCCCCATCGACACATCGTCAGGCCAACTCCCTGTCGTCTTGGAGGGGGGCGGGACGTGCGAAGAGAGGGGCTGCGCCTCTTTACTTACGCGTCACTGGGAGGAATGTGCGTCAGTCCGGGCATTCCGGGGACGCACTCCCAAGGAACCCGGGGAAGCATTCCCAAGGAACAGGGTCAGGAAATCAAGAGGAATGTGGCATGTCACCTGAGTGTGCTCTGCAGGCTTTTCAATTCACAAACATCTACGCCCACAAGCTGGTGGCCGATCTGCCGGACGAACAACTGGCTGAACTCCCGCATCCCGGCATGAATCACCCCGCCTGGATTCTGGGGCATTTGATCGTGGCGGCCGCGTTTGTCCCCAAGCTGGCCGGGCAGCCAACGGGTCTCGATGACGACTGGATGGCCCAGTTTGGCCCCGGGTCAGTCCCTCACTCGGACCGCGGCGCGTATCCGTCGCGTGACGAATTGTTGGCCCGGCTCGATGCCGCCTACGAACGCGCTGTGGAAATCCTCCCGTCGTTCACGCCGGAACAGTTGAGCGCCCCCAATCCAGGCCCGTTTCTGCCCGTCGAGTTTCCCACCATTGGCGGATTGATCACGCACTTGCTGACGACGCATCAGGCTGCACATCTGGGGCAGTTGTCCGCCTGGCGACGCTGTGTGGGGCGGACCGGCTCGGTCCTCGGAATTTGAACCCGAGCCAGAGGGAAAGCCGGTCGCCGTTCGGCCGTCGATCCGGCCGCGAATGATCCTTGCCCTGTCGTTCAGAATTCCTCACGTCAAGCTCGATTGAACGTGCCGGGCTCGTTCGCTACACTACCCGACTTCCCTGCCGGCCGGTCTGTGCCGAGCGTTTGCCGTTTGGGCACGCTCCGAAGGCAAACTGGGTCTGCCGTGGGGGAATTTGGTCGGTCATGCCGTCATCGCCTCGCGGTGGCAATGTCGTGAGTCCCACTCGGGGGCTGCGGTCGAATCGGATGGCCCGCCGGTGATCTGTCAGAACTGATTTCTTTTCATAAGTTGCAGTAAGTCCATGTCACACGATCCTCGTTTCGAAGTTCAAACGCGGTCCGCCGTCGGATCGATCCCCACCAAGCACCTGCGTCGGCAGGGGCTGCTGCCCGGGGTCATCTACGGTCACGGCCAGCCGGAAACCTACTTCAGTCTGCCGCTGGAAACGGTCCAGCCGGTGGTTGCCTCGGGTCACCGTGTCGTCGACTTCGTGGCCAATGGTCAGGAAGAAAAAGCCCTGATTCAGGATGTGCAGTACGACTTTCTGGGCACCAACATCATGCACATTGACCTCCTGCGCGTTGACGCCACGGAACGTGTCAGTGTTGATGTGACATTGGTGCTGCGTGGCATCGCGGCCGGCGTTCTCTCCGGTGGTTTGCTGGAGCAGAATCGCCACAGCGTGCCCGTGGAATGCCTCGCCATCCGCATCCCGGACAACATTCCGATTCGCGTGAACGATCTCAAGATTGGCGATGCCGTTCACGTTTCGGACGTCGCGTGGCCAGAGGGCCTGGTTTGCAAGTTGCCGCCTGGCGATTTGCTGGTCCACGTCGTCGCGGCGAAAGTGGCCGAGCCTGTGGCTGCGGCTGCTCCGGCGACCTAGTGTCTTTCCGCCGGGGATGATGTTTGATGAAGGTGATTGTCGGGCTCGGCAATCCGGGCCGGCAATACGCGGGAACCCGGCACAATGTCGGGTTCGAGGTGGTGGCAGCCTTGGCGGCGGATATTTCTGCCGGGGCGTGGCGATTGAGCCATGAGGCGGAAGTTGCGGATGGCCGTCTCGGTTCTGACCGCGTTTTGCTGGTGCTGCCGCAGACATTTATGAATGTGAGTGGGCAGGCGGTTCAGCCGCTGCTCAAGTTTTTTAAGGTGGAACCGGGCGACGTGCTCGTGGTTTGTGATGATCTCAACCTGCCCGCGGGCCGGCTGAGAATTCGAGCCGCGGGTTCCGACGGTGGTCAGAAGGGGCTGCGGGATATCCTGCAGCGTCTGGGCACAGACAAGATCGCCCGACTGAGGATTGGCATCGGTCGCCCTCCCGGGCGAATGGATGCCGCGGACTATGTGCTGGGGCGGTGGACGGCCGAAGAGCGGCCGTTTGTCGACGAGGCAGTGGAGCGGGGTCGGCAGGCGGTGCGCTGCTGGATTGAGGCGGGAACCGAAATCACCGCCACGCGATTCAATCCCGACGCGACCGCCGTGAAGCCTGCAGACGCCAAGCCGGATCAACGGGGCTCAACCCCCCGCAGTGCAGAGTAGTCTGCGACCCGGAGGGGCGGTGTATCACCGGGTCAAGCTGACACGTTCCTGCAGACGTGGGTGACAGAGTTGGTTTTTAGCGAAACGAATCGGCCGGGGATGCCACGGCACTCCGACGCAATTGATATCATCGACGGCAGCAAATCTGGCAGATCTTTACCGATCGGGGAGTGAGTGCGGTGGCAGTACGTGGGTACGAGGGGATGTTCCTGCTGGACAGCGGTCGCTTTGCGACGGACCCCAACGGGATGACTGACGAACTGATGGCCCTCTTCGCGCGTGTCAACGCCGAAGTCGTCGCCCATCGTCCCTGGCAGGACGGCAAACTGGCGTATCCCGTCAATGGGTTGCGTAAAGGGCTGCACTACCTGGTGTACTTCAAGGCCGAAAGCAAGTCGCTGGAGGAGCTGTACCGGCTGATCCGGCTGAACACCAACATCATGCGGCATATGGTCATTCAGCCTCCGGCGTCGCTGTTCGACGTCGCCGCGGCGCACCTGGCCGATCCCAATGCCACCATCCGGCA
>JBGSIP010000108.1:0-4357 GCA_041742495.1 Planctomycetaceae bacterium | reverse complement strand
GACCTTGCAGCCGCTGGCCTCGTCGATTCCCGGTGCCGGAAGCGGGGGAGGATCGAGCGCCTCTGGCGGTTCCGGTGGAAGCGGGGGCGGCGGCGGAGCATCCGCAGCAGCGAATGGTCAGGCGGACTTGAAGTTTGAACTCTCCTCGTTGTTTGAACTGGTCGACGCGCAGGTCGATCTGGGTGACAACCAGATTCTTACGAGCCCCTGGACCAGCGGGGACTGGACGTTTCTGGAACAGATGACCGATGTGCTGACCTTGTCCGACGAACCGACCATTGAAGGGCGAATCGACATCAACCACGCGCCGTATGAGATCGCTTACCTGATCGCCGGGATGGATGACGCGAAGGCGGCGGCTGTGTTCAGCGGAGCTGGCACCTGGGTTGTGCCCGGAGACCTGCTTCGCAGCGGCGTGTTTACGCTCGAGGAGATGGTCGAACTGGAGAAATTCCTCACGACACGCAGCCAGGTCTATCGCGTGTCGAGTATCGGGTTTGCGGAATCGAATCCACGGACCGTGCGGATTGATGCCGTGCTCGATCTGGCGGAAGCGACCCCGCGAATTCTGCTCAAACAGGATCTGACCCGCCTGGGCCAGATGTTTACCCCGGAAAAGATCAATCCCCTGTTGGACGTTCCTGTCGATGCGGAGGCCGCCGGGACTGCTCCGTGAGTCCGGCGCGATCATTCGGCAGCGCAGGGCCTAAACCCCAGCCGTTCCTGTGATTGCGACCGACATGCGGACCAATTGGTTGTTACGAATCCGGCTGGCCTTCCGTCTGGTAAAACCGGATAATTCGGCAGGGCAGGGGAAATCGACCGGACCCCGGGAGAAAACCGCATCCACGTGTTTCGCGTCGTAACCTGCCGATTGCCCGGGGGTTGACGAGTTGACGGGTCGTTGCCGCGGCACAGGGTCTCTGCGCCCGCCGCGGTTTCGCCATGCAGGTGCCTCGCTGTGGTGGAGGAAGAAGACACCGGTGGGCTGGCGGGTCGCGTGTCTGCGGTGGGCTGATTGTTGCTCGAAGAAACGAGGGTGCTCGTGGCCAAGTCTTCCGTGCTGGTGATCGAATGGGACATTCCGCGACTGGCGGCTGCGCTCGGGACGGTGACCGACGGCCGGGTGCATTTTCAGCGCGTGAAGACGTTTGCTGGCGACATGGGCCTACGCGACGGATCAGCCGCCGAAGTGGTCGACTGGGCTGCCGGGGGACTGGCGGAGTTTGCGAGCGCCGCAGAGCAACTGATCATCGTCGTGCCCCGCGATCGCGTGACGCTACGCGCGATTGTGGTGCCCGATCTGCCGGCGGAAGAACTGCCTGACATTGTGCGCATGCAATTGGCATCGCGCGTGACGACCGCGGCCGAAGGACTGGTTGTCGATTTCCTGACCGGGGCGTTGAACGAGGGACCCGAAGGGGGCCGCGCGGTGCTGACCGGTTCGATTCCGCAGTCGGCATTGACGGCTTGGAGAACATTGGCGGAACGATTGTCGATTCCGCTCACGGCGGTGATCGATTCGGCGACCGCAACACACGAATTGGGCGCGCGAGCCCCGGTTGCTGCTTCCGAGAGCGGCCCCCTCGCCATATTGAATGCCTTTGATGGTCGCTCGGAAACGGTGGTTGCGCGGCAAGGTCAACTGGTCGGTGCGCAGCGACATGCGCGCGAGGCGACAGCGGCAGTGACGACCGAAGAACTGGCGGGCGATGTGTTTCGCCTGGCACTCACGGTGGACGCTGAGCCAAGCCGCTGCATCGCTTTCGTTGATGAGCCAGATCCTGCCTGGTTGCGCGGGTTCGCAGCCGCGCTGGGTGAGGGGATTCCGGTCACCCCGTTTCCGGTGCAGACACTGATTTCGACCGACGATCAGACTGCCGGCACGCGGCTGGTTCCACTGGCGGGAGCCATTCTGGCCATTCACCAGCCTGTGGTGAGTCATCTGAATTTCGCCGCCCCGCGGCAAGCACCGGTCAAGGTAGACCGACGGCGGTTGTGGTATTCCGTGGGGGGGGCTGGTTTGGCACTCGGGATGCTGCTGGGCTGGTGGCTGTGGAACAACTATCTGGGGAGCCTTCAGGATCAGATTGCCGGCATCGAGCGCGAAATCCGGGACAAGAACGCGTTTGTGAAGTCGAAACAGACGATTCTGGATCAGGCCGCGGCGCTACAGGACTTTGCGGACACCAAGATCGCGCTGAGCGAACATGCGGAGAAAATGCTGAGCCTCGCCCCGGCGGCACAGCGACTGATTTTCAATGCGTATCGCATTTATCCGGTGACGGGAAGCAGCCTGGCGCGGGTGGTGGCGGCCGGGGTGGCCGCAGATCGTCGCGATGTCGAAGCGCTGAACGACAAATTGACGACCGCCGGGTTTCGCGTCCGTCCGTTGCCCATTCGGGAAGGGGAGGGACCGGCGAAGTATCCCGCAGCCTTTGATCTGGAGTTTGATCTGCCCAAGTTGAATGCTCCGGAAGAGTCGGCCGGTTCGACATCCGGTCGACCGGGACGATCGACGAGGGCTCTGCCGCGACGGCCGACCCGTTGATGTGACTTGTGATGCCGAAATCAGCAGCAATTTTCAGCTTTCATTGGACAGAGTGGCCTGCGGACAGATCATGCAAACTCGCGAGAAAATTCTGGGGCTCGGGCTCCTGCTGATTCTGGTGGCGTACTGGGGTCGCGGTGCGCTGAGCGACTGGTTCTTCAAGCCCGCCCAGCAGCTTCAGGCGCAGATCTCGTTGAAGCAGACCGAACTCGCCAAACTGGAAGACGCCGCGAACTCTGTGCTGGTCAGCACGCGGCAGTTGGAGGAATGGCGCAAAACGGCGCTCCCGGAATCGGCTCTGGTTGCGCAGCGATTGTACGCCTCCTGGCTGGCAGACTTGGCCGATATGTGCCGCTGGACCGCTGTGACCGTCGAGCCGCTGCAGACCAAGACCATCAGCACCGGCATCAGCACAGTGCAGGTGCAGGTGACGGGCACGACAACCGTCGACACCCTGTCGCGTTTTCTGGGTCTGATGGACGGTGCTCGGCTTTCACATCGCGTGGCGAATCTCAACATCACCAGTAAAAGCCAAGTCCCTGGCAGCGCACTCAGCGTGATTTTGACCGCCGAAGCGGTGTCGATGTCCGGGGCCGATCGTCGGCCGCTGCCGTATGCCCAATGGCGATTGACCGATGATCTACCCGCGGATTCGCTGGCGTGCCCCGTCGATCCTCCCACGGTGCGGCCCGACGATACTCCATTCACGGTGACAGCGGGGGACACGCGGTTGACAGTCGTTGACGTGTTCAACGACGGCCAACTTTGGATGCTCAAACACGAAGACGATGCCCCGGCACGGCCCAAACTGGCGCGCGGCACCTTTGTCGCCCTGGATGATGGTTCCATGCCGCGGACCGAACTGCCCGCCACGTGGCAGGCCTTTGCCAATCGCAGTCTGTTTACAGAGGCGGCTGCCAAGGAAGTCCGCGTGCCGAAGATCGAAGTGGCCGAGTCCTATCGCGTCCAGCGCGGGGACCGGCTGGAACTGACGTTGCGGGCCACGGGATTTCCGATTGGCGCAACGCCCGCCGAATTCAGCGTGGTCGGCGATGCTCCCGAGGGGTTGACGCTGGATGCCGCGCGGGCCCGCGTCCGCTGGCGTCCTGACGACAAAATCGCCGCCGGCGACTATCCGCTCACCATTCGAGCCGCGACGCGTGATGAAACGCCCACGGTCGTGGAAACAAAGACCGTGTTGCAGGTTCGCGAACCAAACTCGGCTCCGGTGCTTCCACGCTTCCAGACGGTGACGCTGTATTCCGGAGAGCCGTGGGACTATTCGATGACGGGGGAAGATCGGGACGCTCCGGACCAGACACTCAAATACGAACTGGCGGGCGAGATTCCCGCCGGGCTGACGATTGAGGCCGGGTCAGGGCGATTGGCGTGGACCCCTGCTATGGATCAGGAAGGCAAGACGGTGACTGTCACCGTCAAGGTGACCGACAGCTCCGAAACCCCCTTGTCGGCGACTCAGGATCTGCAGTTGATTGTCTCGCACGATCCCGAGTTGACCACAGAACTGGTGGGCCGCGTGGAAGTGAATGGGGTGCCAACGGCGCTGTTGGTCGATCGCCAAAGTGGTGTGCGGTCGGCGTTTCGGCAAGGGGAGCGGATCACCCTGGGGCGCTACAGCGGGACTGTGTCCGAAATTCGCGAGACGTCTGTCCTGATGGAAACGCCGCGCGGGACGTATGTCATCCCGCTGGGATCGACGTTTGCGTCACGCCAACCCATTTAGCGGCCGAGAACGGAACGCATGTTCCCTTTCATGCTCCCTTTCATGCTCCCTTTCATGCTCCC
>JBGSIP010000107.1:0-7755 GCA_041742495.1 Planctomycetaceae bacterium | reverse complement strand
CCAACGGCAAGGAGTTCCCCGACTGGGCCCGGCCCATCACGGCCATCACCTGCGCGCGCGATGACGAACTCGTGCCGTGGTTGCGCTCGCGCTATGGTCTGGCCTGTCGCGTATTGGCCACCAGCCACGGAGCCATCCGCTGGCAGGTCGATCCCGCCGGGAACGTGCACGAGGAACAATATCCGTGGTCGCCCTGAAGGCCCCCTGGACGTAGCGCGATTTGTCCTGTCGAGCACCGCAGGCGACGCTCAGGCAGAACGGGCCCGGACTTCCATCTGCCGCATCAGCGATTCGCGCTCCTGCAGCAGCGGCAGCACATGGGACATCATCTGGCACATCTGCTTGACGACGCCCGCTTCAAGGTCTTCTGTGGAGAGGCCTTCGCAGGCCACCAATGCCGCCTGAATGCGCCGCGCCAGCAGTTGGTTCTCCGCGGTGGGGGCCCCATGCAATTCGCCTTCGTCCGTCAGCAACAGCAGCGCCAGCCCCGCCTCAGCATTCCCGGCGGTCGGTTCGCGAACAGTTGCGGCTTGCAGTTGTGACGGATTCATAGTCGGCGCCATTTCAACGAGTGTTCCCGCGTGACCCGCGACACCAGGTTGTCGCTTGGCAAACCGGGAGCCTGCCCCGCCCGGAACGAACTGTGGATTGCCGGGCGCTAAAGACAACATCGGCCAAACAGGGACAACCGGTTCAACCGTTCCGACCGGACTTTTTTTCCAATCAGAAGCGGACGCACACCGCGGGCCGCTCCAGCGACGTAAACATCTTCCTGGAAACGTGTTAGGAGCGGCCGCCAGTCCCTCAGAAGGACGTAGGCAATTCACCGCGAAAGCCGATTCGCGTCCACGGCGCTCGCGGAATCCAAGCGAATCAAAAATGCACACGCGATCACCACCACAGCTTCAGCCGCACGAAATCGATCACGTCTCCAAACAGCACATATCCCAGACGGCGCGGCCCGCAGTCGATTTTTGCCTTCACCTCACTGCCGATCCGGCGTTCGGGAACCTGATCGGGGGCGATGGAAGCATGCACAAAAATGATGTTCCCCGCGGAGTCGTGCACATTGGCGCGCGTGCCGACCTCCACCACTTCCGCCTCAAACGACACTTCTGGACGCGTCGCCAGCACGAACTCGACTGGCACCCCGTCGGGTTGCTCGGCCCGGGCACTCAACAGCGCGCCCATGCGGCGATCTTCCACGAGCAGTTCCAGCCGCCAGTCCGCATCGGTATCCATGATCTCCAGCAGGGCGTCCTGCCGGCTGACCGGTCGATCCTGCAGCAGTTGTTCCACCTGAAACGTGGCCACGACACCATCAATGGGGGACCGCACAGTCAGTGATTTGAGCCGCAATGCGAGGACTGCCTCGTCCTTGATCAGCGACGCAATTTCGACCTGCGCTTCCGCCAACTGCCCCTCCAGTCGCCCCACTTCCGTACGTTCGCCTCGTGCTCCCGCCGTGGCGATTTCGGCCTGCAGAGCCCGGGCCAGCACCCGTTTTTCGCTCAATTCTCCGACCACCCGCAGATGCTCGCTGGTCAGTTCCTGATTCTCAATCACGACCACCACGTCATCCCGCTTGACCGGTGCTCCAGCGCGCACGCGCACTTCTTTGACCACGCCATCCCACGGGGCAAAGACATCGCGCTGAATGGCGGGCATCAACCGGCCGTCACAGGAGACGCGATAGGGATACCAGACGAACACCAGCACGCAGGCCACCACAGCGCAGGCCGCAGCAGCAGCCAGAGTTTTGCGTAGCCCCGTCGTCATCACCCAGTTGGCCAGGCGACCCAGCCAACGCCACAATGGCAGCAGCAGAATCTGCTCATGACGGTTCGCATTGACGTAGCTCAGCGAGGCATGTCGCGCCAGCAAGGCGGCGACGTCGGCTTCGTCATCCCCGACGCGCCGGGGTTGAAAGCGCTCAATCATCAGCCCGGCCACTGGCTTTCCCGGATCGATGCGATCCTTCTGGTTGGGCTTGGGGCCTTCGCGGCGCGGCTGGGGTGGCTCGACCAGTGGATAGAACAGAATCTGCTTGCTCCCCGCCTCTGCCAGATACGCGGCCAAGGCGGCCTCCACCGGCGGCGGACGATCGACCAGTCGCCCATCGTGCAGAAAACGCTCGCCCGTGGGCAGCAGCCGGGCTGCGAGTTTCTCGGCCAGTTTGACCAAGTCGGCCTTGCGGTTGATGCCCGTATCGCCACTGACAGACAACAAGCGGGCTCGCCCGCCGCGCCAGCGAAACACCGTCACGCGATCGGCCCCTGTCACGCGAGCCGTCTCAAACGCAATCGCCGCGGCGGATTCTTTGAGATCAATCGAGCGATGAATCTGCTGGAAGAACGGTTCGATTTTTTCCCAAAATGCAGGGGTGCCAATTTCTGCGCGGGCTTCCTGGGGTTGCAACAGCAGTGACGTGAGCAGCGAGGCGACCTGTTCCACCGCATGCAGCACCGCCGTGCGATCCGCGGGGTTCAGCTCACGATCCCAGACCGCTTCGAGGACGCCGACCGCCTGTGATTCTCCCTGCAACGGTGCCAGCACAAAACTGCCGGGCACTGGACGAAGATCGGCATGCTGCGAATCCCCCTGCACCACCAGCGACTGCCCGGTTTGAATGGTCTGGGCGATCATCTGGCCGTGCCGTTGCGCGGCTTCTGACGCGGGACGCATCTGCAGGCGCATCCAGTCCACTTCTCTTTCGAGCCGCAGGCGACCTTGGGCGTCGCCCAGCCACAGCCCCATCGTCATGGCTTCGCCGTGCTCCACGAGGGCACGCACCAGCGCTGTCGCGATTTGATCAGGGGGGAGCCGGAGTGCGGCCGCCGACTGGGCTGCCTCCACAGCCGCATTCAAGCGGTCGTGAAAACTACGGATCTCGGGAAGCTGACTCGTCATGCCCGTTGCCTTACCTGCCCACGCTGGGGACGCCTGGCACCGTGCCGCGTCCGCCTGCCAAACTCAACTGTCAATTCTGTCGAACGTCCCACCATGCTGCAGCGTCTACCGGTTGCGATCTGTCTCCACACGGGTGGTTTTCGAACGTGGCAACACATGCAGCGCATGGCAGCCGCCATCACAATCGAAAGTTCAGTGTCTGTCGCAGCCAGCGCCAGCCCCAGTTGGCGAGTGACCGGTTGGAAATGATGAAACGGGCCGTGCCCCGCATGCCGGTCGCCAGTCCCATGGGTGCCTCTCCCAGAGGAACCGTCGCGCGATACGCCACGCTGGAGAGCCGCTCGCGGCCTTGAGAGTCGGTGACGGTCGCCAGGTCCCCGCCCGCTTTGTTCGTCAATTCGCGCGGGACGTATTCCGACTGCCGCAAACTCACTTCCGCCACCGCCCCTTCCAGCACCAGTTCTGGCCGCGGCGTGCATTTGAGCCGCACAATCTGCCCCACGAACACGTCGTTGCGGTCATCCTGGTCGACAAACAGCACGGCTTGGACTTCGTCCCCCGGCGCAATCAGACAGACCTCGGTCGCCGCTTCGAGAGTGGCCCCCAGATTCCGCTCGTCGAGCGGCGTCCCCCACCAGGGGCGCACGCGGCGTTCGGGATATTGATCGGGAGGCTCGGCGACCACCGGCGCGGCCACCACGGTACCCGCGCACGGAGCCACGACTGTCAGTTCGGACAACTGCAGTTCGACATGCTCCAACTGACGGGCAAGGGCCTGCAGCCGATCTCCCAACAGGGTCATCGTTTCGTGATCGTCGGCCAGTCGGGCCGCTCGCTGACGAATGGCGGCGAGTTGCTGCTCAGCGCGCAACTGCCGCGCCTTGTCGGCCAATTCGTCATTCTCCAGTTCCAGCAACACCTCGCCCTGCGCCACCTTTTGTCCCGGTTGTGCGGCGATGTGACGAATGGTCCCCGGCACGCGTGTGTGGACGTGACGCACGTCGACTGGCTCGACTGCAAAGCTGCTGGAGACCCACCAGGGAATCGGAACCAGCAGCAGCAAGCCGGCCAGTACGCCCAAAAATGCAATCCCTGCCCCGACACGCATGCGGCTCACCTGTTCCAGTCGCGGGGTGGTGAGAATCTTGTGGAGCCCCCGCCCCATGCCCCACAGCACTGTCAGCACTGAAACTCCCGCCATACTCCAGGCCAGCACTTCCAAATCATACGGTTTGAGCACCTCGTGCAGAAACATGGCAATCGACAGCACCAGCACCCAGCGATAGCACCACGACGCCACGGCATAAAACCCGTACCAGAACCGGGCCCGGCGGGGGGCAAACGGCTCTTCAGGCAGCGTCAGCCCCAGCACCCACCACGCAAACGTCCGGCTGAAGGTCTGATCGGAATGCTGTTTGAGATTGGGAACTTCCAGCCAGTCGCTCAGGATGTAGTACCCATCAAAGCGAACCAGCGGATTCAGGTTGAAGATCACGGTCGATACCGCGCCGATGAACGCGACGTTCAGACACAAGTGATTCACCAGCCCCGGCTCGGTGAACCACCACAGTCCCAGCGCCAGCGCAGACAGCACCGATTCGACAAACGCACCCGCCACACCGATCGCCATCCGGTGCCACTTGTTGGGCATCATCCAGGAATCGGTGACGTCACAGTACAGCGTGGGGCTGAACACCAGCACCATGACGCCAATCTGATGGCAACGGCCGCCGAAATGTCGGCAGGTCAGCGCGTGCCCCAGTTCGTGTACCACCTTGGTGCCCGCAATCGCCAGCCACAGCCAGAGAAGATTGGGCCACCCGAAAAATTGTTCGAATTCGGGCAAGCGTCGTTGAAACAGCGCGAAATTGGCGGTCATCAAGAACAGCGCCAGTGAAATCACCAGCACTCCCAGCCAGACACACAGCGGATGAAACATCCACCTCAACCAGGGATAGCTGGTATCCAGAAACCATTGCGGATCAATGCCCGGCAGCTTGAGAAACAACACGTTCTGCAGGGCCTGCACCAGTTGTTTGTTGCGATCCTTGCGATGCCGTTCGACCAACACCGGGCCCTGCCCCGGCCGATCTCCGCTCAGCAGGCGTTTCTCATGGAGGTCGGCGACGACCTTCTGCACATCGAGCACGCGCACGCTGATGCCCGGATACTCGCGGCGCAACTGCCGCCGGATGTCATGCAGCGACTGCGGCTGAGCCATCAGTTCCAGCACGCGATGCTGCTCGGGGCGCAACCGGTGATACTTCAGGGCCACAGGATCCTTGATGACCCAGAAGCTCTCCCCCTGAAAGCCCATCGGCTGCCGGACCAGATCCCGCCGCGCACGAAACGGCAACGGCCGATCACCGACCGACTGCTGTGACGTTTGGGATTGTTCGGTGGTCGACATGGCGAGAATCCGCGGCAGCCTCGAAGCCACAATTCGTCAAGGGTCCCACGCGATCGCACGCAAGGACTTCGCCCGGCCGTTGATTCACGGCGCGGCAGATGTTTCCCGGGCGGCCGAGATATCGATGACCATTTCCGCATCGAGCCCGGGAATCAGATGCCGTTGCTGGCTGTCGAACTCGGCCCAGACCCGCACCACTTCTGACAGATCGCGAGCCGTCACATCCACAAAGCGCAGAGTGCCAGTGAAAGTTTCGGGCATCACACGCGCCACATCCGCGATGCTCGCGGAGGTCGTTGCGTAGCGGGCCGAAACAGGCAGTCCCGGCTTGAGTTCGACGATCGCGGAGATCGGTGCATAGCCTTCGATTTTGACGCGCGAAGTATCCACAATTTCGATCACTGGATCTCCCTGCTGCACCGCCTCTCCCGGTTTCTTGTACACCCGGACCACAATGCCGTTGATGCTGGCTCCGATGTCGTGTGCTTCCAGACGGGCGACGGCTTCCGCCAGTTCCAGCTTCTTCAGTTCCAGATCGTGAACCGCCTGTTCTTCTTCCAGCAGCGCGTGATCACGGGCCAGTTCCAATCGCCGCAGTTCGTAGGTGTTGACGACTTCGATGGCGGAGTTCGTCGCCCGGGCCTGATCGAGCTCTGCATCGGCGACTTCGCGCATTTTGGAGGCCAACCGCACTTTGATGTCGTTCGCGGCCTCCTTGGCGGCCGTCGCCACGAGGGCCGCAGCCTCCTGATTGCGCAACTGAGCCACAATGCGACCCGTGGCGACCACATCCCCTTCCTCGACTGAGACCGATTGCAAAATGCCTGGCCGGTCCGCGGCCAGCACCACGCGCTGCAGCGGAGTGATGGTGCAATTGAGAATTCGCACCGGCTCGGCCCCGCCAGTGACGGCAGCAGGCAAGAGTGACAAGACCAGCGTTAGCGCCAGCCGTGACCACGATTTCCCGAGTACCCTGACGGGTCGCGCGGATGTGCTGCTCGTGGCGGCAGATATCGAATTCGGCATGATTGTCCTCTGTGACCTCAAGAGGTGGCCCACGCAAGGGGGGCGTGATCAGTCCTCGCTCAATTCCAGTGTGGGACTAAGGCCCAGTTTGCGAAACTGTTCGTGTTGATCTCGTTCCTGCTTCAGCATTTTCTGCCGTTGCTTGCGATGTCGGCGTTCCAACTGGCGCTGCACGCGCAGATGCACACGACGCCAACTGGCGGGGAGCTCGTCCATCCCCGCCTGCAGTCCGCGGGCGCGAATCTGAGCGACCTCCTGGGCGGACAATACCAGCAACAGTTCATCTTCCAGCGACACCAGAAACTGATAGCTGCCGGGGTCCCCCTGCCGGGCCGCACGACCGACCAACTGGCGATCAATGCGGGCCGAACTGTGATACTCGGTGGCAATGACCAACAGCCCGCCGGCGTGTTTGACCGCCTCGTCCAGGACAATGTCGGTGCCGCGACCGGCCATGTTGGTGGCGATGGTGACGCGACCCGGCTGGCCTGCCGCGGCGACGATATCCGCTTCGGCCGATTCATGTCGCGCGTTCAGCAGGCGATGAAAGATGCCGCGGGACGTGAACTCGGCACTCAGATTCTCGGATGCCCAGACCGACGGCGTCCCCAACAGCACACTGCGACCCGCGGCAATCGCCACGCTCGTGGTATCTGCCACGGCGCGCCATTTGGCCGCGTTGGTCGCGAACACACGAGTCGGCAGACCGCGCCGCAAACAGGGGCGATGGGTGGGAATGCGCGCGACCTTAAGCCCATACACGCGCCGCAGTTCACCGCGCCCAACCCACGCGGTCCCTGTCATCCCCGCCAGCCGCTCATAGCCGGAAAAATAGGTCTGCACGGTGACTCGGGCGGCATTCTCCGTCGCTACGGAGATCGACAACCCTTCGCGGGCTTCGAGGGCATGGTGCAGACCCTGCTGCAGCTTGCGCCCTTCGAGCAGCCGGCCCGTTGATTCATCCAGCAACACGACCTCTTCGTTCTTGACGGTGTAGTGGCGATCACGGGCAAAGAAATAGCGGACTTCAATCGCCCGTTCCACGTGTTCGCACAGCGTTTCGACATCGATGTCTGTCAACGCCGCAGGCTGGCCGAGCACCAGAATCCGCTGGCTGCCCAACTCGGTCAGACTGCAGCGGCGATGTTGCGGATACAGAATGTAGTCCCGCTGCCGATCCAGTTGCGCGGCCACCTGATCGCACCAGCGAAACAGGACCACCTTGGCGGCCGCCTGCGGCCGAGCCAGTCCAATGACCAGCGGCGTTCGCGCATCGTCAATCAGCACGCTGTCGGCTTCATCCACCAGTGCGAAGAAACGCCCCCGCTGCACGGTGCCGGGCAGCCGTGCGGATTCGCGCGCCCACGCCCCCTCGCCGCGATCCGTCGTTCCCCGTGCGATTTCATCGC
>JBGSIP010000106.1:0-6018 GCA_041742495.1 Planctomycetaceae bacterium | reverse complement strand
AACGAATGCATGCCTGCCTCCCCGGGTCTGCTGCCCCCAACGGTGGGCTGCCGACCTGAGTCCCCGCGATTTCCTCCTGCCCCCAATGACGCATCCTCCGACAAATGAACACGCGCCCGACCACCCGGCAGCCACTGCCGCGGACCTGGTTTTTCACATGGGCAAATTTGCGGCTGCCATTCCCAGCGACCGCAAATATGCGCGCAACCACCTGTGGGCTCAGCCAACCGGGGCGGGAATCTGGAGAATTGGCTTCACCGCGTACTCGGTGCGTCTGCTGCAGGATGTGTATTTTCTGAGCTGGTCAGTCGACCCGGGCGCGGCAGTCACCCTGCAGCAGGAAATCGGTGAGATTGAAAGTTCCAAAGCCGTGTCGACGTTGCACACCCCCGCGGCCGGAGTTCTCGTCGGTTTCAACGAACGGTTGCTGGAAGACCCTTCGGCAATCAATGTGGATGGCTACGACACTGGCTGGCTGTACGAGCTGAGGTGTGCCGACGACTTTCTAACTCCCGCGGCCTATCTTGAGGTCCTGGAAGCCAGTTGGGAGAAAACGCAGGCGCTCCTCAAGGGGCAGGTGAATCAGGCAGACGACTGAGCGGCCAGCGGTCGATCGACCGCTGTTTCGCAGCGCGGCTGACGTGGCCAATGACATATGACGCAGGGTGTGAGGAACTCGACAGATGGCTCGCCAGAAACTCACCGTGGTCATTTCCCAGGCGCAGGGAAAGCACCCCCAAAAGCGGCAACTGGAAGAAGATCTCGCCGCGAAGCTAATGATGCAGTCTCACGTCGATGTGAGCCTGGTGCCGCACTTGTACGACATGGCCGCCGATCATCCCGGACTGCTGTTTCTGCGCGGGCTGACAGGAGATGTCGTCGTGCTGTCCTGGCTGTATCCCCGGGCCGCCCGTTGGACGCTCCACCGGCAGGGCATCAAAGGACAGATCGGAGTCACGCTGCTGGCAGCCGACGATACCGACGAAGATCCCGATGAAGTCGCCCGTGCCGCCGAGGCGCATCTGGAGGCGGCCGGAGAACAACTCCCCCGTCGGCGGATCTACACCATCGATCTGCGCGCGGCCGCCAAGCCGCAACCGTTTCTCGATGAAGTGGCCCGCATCGTCGCGGAACGCAGCGTCGACACGGTCGATCTGATGTCGTGGGTGAAGGGGAGCCCACAGCCGGCGCAACTGGAGCGGTATCTCCAGGCAGATCCTCCGCAGGCTCTCACTCAGCTCACCACCACAGTGCCCCTCAGCGCACCCGGGCAGGTTGCTCCAATGGCGGGATCAGTGGCCGCGGCGGTCGTTCCGCCGGAGATTTCCTCCGCAGGGGTCGGTCGGCGTTGGTATCCCGTCATCGATTACAGTCGCTGCACCAATTGTATGGAGTGTATCGACTTCTGCCTGTTCGGCGTGTATGGGGTCGATCGACTGGATCGCATTCTGGTGGAAGCGCAGGACAACTGCAAAAAAGGGTGCCCCGCGTGCAGCCGAGTCTGCCCCGAAAACGCCATCATGTTTCCCCAGCACAAATCGGCGGCGATCGCCGGAGCGGAAGGGGAGATTGCCGGGCTGAAAATTGATCTCAGCTCCCTGTTTGGCGGAACGGCCGCGAATGCCGTTGATCAGGCCATCGCCGAGCGCGATGCGGAACTGGTGAAGGACGGACGGGAAGCCGTCGGTGCCAGCGTGGGGCTCCCCAAGCGACGCGAAAAATCAGGGGCACCGGCCGACGAACTGGACGCCCTCATGGACGACCTCGACGCTGCAGGTCTGTAGGACGCTGCAGGTCGATCACCGCCGGTCGGGGCTGGCCGAATAGCTACTCGCGCGCCTTTTGCTTCCATTGTCCCACAGGCAATACATTGGCCCGTTCGGCATAGGCCTGCCACTTGGCCGAGAGTTCGGCCACCTTGTCCGGTTGCTGCGCGGCGAGATCGTGCATCTCTGTGCGGTCGGACTTCAGGTTGTACAGTTCCCACGCGCCCCCCTCTTTGGCGACCAGTTTCCAGTCGCCCACCCGCACAGCGCGATTTCCTTCGTGCTCCCAGTACAACGTGTCACGCGGCAGAGGCCGCCCCAGGAAAGCGGGCACGAGGCTGGTCCCTTCCAGCGGAGTCACAGCCTGGCCATCGCTGGCCGCGGGATACGTCGCCCGTCCCACGTCCACACACGTGGCCATGATGTCGATGAGGTGTCCGGGAGTGTGCTCCAGTTCCCCCTTGCGCTCGATACGAGCCGGCCAGTGAGCGATCAGCGGCGTCGAAATCCCCCCTTCATGCACAAAGTGCTTGAATTCGCGAAACGGCGTGTTGCTGACATTGGCCCAGTCTTTGCCGTACGCGATGTAGGTGGACTCTGGCCCCGCCATGAAGTCCGGCCCCATTTGCGTTGGCACGCCCGCCCGATTCTGCTGCGGAATGACATCCAGCCGAATGGCGTCCGCGGCAATCGGTGCGATCTTCCTGGGCGTTTTGTTCTTGGCAACCCGGCCTACGTTCTCTTGGCAGCCGCCGTTGTCCTGCAGAAACAGGATCAATGTGTTGTCGAATTCACCCTGCTCTTCCAGCAGCGCGATCAATTTGCCAATGCCCTGATCCATGCGATCAATCATCGCGGCATAAACTTCCATATTGCGGGCTTCCCACGCCTGATGCGGAGTCCGGCTCCAATCCCCTTCCTGTGGCGAAAGATCCCAAGCAGGATCGACCAGGCCCAATTGCCGCACGCGATTCCAGCGCGCCTGGCGGATCGGCTCGAAACCGCCGTCATAGCGCCCTTTGTACTTGGCAATGTCCTCGGGCAGGGCATGCATGGGCCAGTGGGCGGCGGTGAACGTGCAATACAAAAAGAACGGCTGTTGCGGCGTCGCGGCATGCTGTTCGCGAATGAACCGCGCGGCGTGGTCGACGATGGCGTCCGTGTAGTAGTACGTTTCCGGTTGATACTCCGGATCGGTCAACGGACTGAGCATAGTGTTGTCGCGTGTGAGCGTGCCAGGATCATAGAAGCTCCCCGCTCCGGTGATCGTGCCATAGAAGCGGTCGAACCCCCGCTGCAGCGGCCAGTTGAACTTCGGCCCCTCGGGATTGATGTGGCGGGTGACATGCCACTTGCCTGTGGCAAATGTCGCGTAGCCGGCCGGCCGCAGGACCTCTGCCATGGTCCGACACGACGAATTGAGATTGCCCGAGTAACCAGGATGATCGCGGTCTTCCATCATGTGACCAATCCCCGCTTTATGGGGATACAGCCCGGTCAGCAGGCTGGCCCGCGTGGGGCAGCAACGGCCTGTGTTGTAGAACTGCGTGAACCGCAGTCCGTTGGCGGCTAGCCGATCCAGCTGCGGCGTTTCGATTTCGCTGCCGTAACAGCCCAGATCAGAGAAACCCATGTCGTCGGACATGATGACCATGATGTTCGGCCGCAATTCGTCAGCGTGCGCTGAGCCACTCAGCAGACAGAGTGAGATCGACAAAACACACAGACTCTGGTGGAACATGATCAGGTGACTCCCGGAATGTGTCTCTGCTGGCCCTCGACAGGCCATGGGCTGCCGCTCGTGGTGATCTGTCGACGAAAATCCACCTTATCAATTCCAATTCCGAATGTGGACCATGAGTTCGACTGCCGGTTTCTTCAATTCTTTCCTCTGCG
The DNA here is from genome assembly GCA_041742495.1 of Planctomycetaceae bacterium. Lineage (GTDB taxonomy): Bacteria > Planctomycetota > Planctomycetia > Planctomycetales > Planctomycetaceae > JBGSIP01. The sequence goes on along the minus strand of JBGSIP010000106.1, from coordinate 2,356 downwards.
GTCGGTACGCGAGCCCCGCAAGGCAAAGACCGGCAATCGCAACTTGCTGGTGCCGGCTGGCTGAGGTTCGTCGGTCGCTGTGCTCGGGCCGCGTCGGGGTCATGTTGACCTGTCGTCAGGCACAGCCTGACCTGCAAATCTGGTCATATCCGACACAGACCGACTCACAAATCCCCTCACTGCTGGACCAGCCAGGAGTGGCACCCTTGGATTTACGATGGCTGGCAAATAGTTGTGGATGAACCACGACACGCTGAGCCACGCGACAGATTCACTCCACAGTGCCAGTGGGTGCGTCAGCGACAACATGGGCGGCTTGGAACCGCCGGTCCTCGGCTCTACAGCATGGGGAATGCGGCGTTCAGTTCGTCGATGACGTTGTCCGGCATCGCTCGTACCGCGCCCAGAGGATAGCTGTTGATCACGGCCTCTGCCGTCGACTCCAGCACCTCCAACCGGTCGAACGCGTCCAGCACGCTGCGCCCCACGACAATCACGCCGTCGTTCTCCTGCAGCATGGCGGGTTGATCTGGCGAGATGGCCGACGCCAGTTGATCCGGTGCTGAAAACTGCATGCCGAACGGCAGCCGTTGAACGTCCCGCAAGAACAGATAGCTTTCCGGAATCGTACGGGTGTCCAACCGAGTGTCGCTGACCGCAAATGCAGACGCATTGACGGCAAATGCGTTGACGATCGATTTGATTTTGGGATGCCGCTGATAGATGGCACGGTGATTGCGTGCCGCGCGACTCGCCATTTTTCCCGGTTCGCTGCAGCCATCGGTGACCAGCACCAGATCATCGGGCGACATGAGATAACGATCGGCCCGTGATGGCGTAATCAGAAACGCATCGCCGCTTCCCAGCCGGGCCGAGAAACTGCCAACGGTGCTGATGAACAAGCGATGTTCGTAGCCGCGCCGAATGAAGCGGCACAAATCGGCCCGCAGTTCTTTTTCTTCGGTGGTGGGCTCCACGGGCTGAGCGGCTCGGAGCGGAGGAATCTCCGTTTGCGACAGTGCAAACTGGGACGGAGTGAGGAACCGCGGTCCGGAAAGTTGTCCCGCCTTGATGATGGTCTTCGCTGTGAACTCCAGCGTTTCGAAGCGCTGGAAGGCTTCTTGCAACGACGTACCGCCGACCACCGTGCCGTGATTCTCCAGAATCACGCTGTTGTGCCCTTGCGCGAAGCACTCGGCGATGTTGACACCCAGTTGCTGGCTGCCAGGGAGCGCATAGGCGGCAAAGGCGGTGTCGCCACAGACCTCGCGGGCCACATGAAACAGCATGGTGTTGGGCGTCTTGCCCGCGATGCTGAACGCGACCAGCGACACAGGATGGGCATGCACAATGCCCCGCAGATCGGGCCGGCTGTCATAAATGGCTTTGTGGAACGGCCACTCGGATGACGGCGGATGCAGACCCAACTGGCTGCCATCCGGGCGGATGCAGACCATGTCTTCCCGTTTGAGAGCCCCCTTGTCGACCCGCGACGGCGTGATCCAGACGTTGCCGTCGGCGTCCTTGAGCGACAGGTTGCCCCCCGAGGTCGTGGTCATCTGATAGCGATAAATCCGCTCGATCGTCATGAGCAGTTCATCGCGGGGAGGCAGCCAGTTCAAGGCGTCGGGCATGTTGCAGTTCCCTCAAGGCACAATGGCACAGGCTCGGCGACTCACAAGCTCGCCGTGGGTCGAAACCGCGGATGGAAACCGCGGAGCGAAGTTCGAGCCCTGACTGAAATCTAAAAGTGATCGGTCGGAAACGCCGTGAGAATCGCAGCCGCGCTATCGCATCACACCAAACCGCTGCCGCGACTCATCGCCAAACGCCTGCCAGGCGCAGCCCGCTGCGCCGATGAAGCCGGCTCGCTCTCCCAGGGCCGCAAACTCAATGCGCGTGTTTTCACGCAGTCGCTGAAAAGTACGGGCCGCAACTTCCTGCCGGATGCGCTGGATGAAGCGCCGTCCGGTTGATGTGTCGTCGCGTCCAAAGGTGACGGCCCCTCCCAGCAGCACCAGGTGCGGGTCGATCGTGTGCATCACAGACACGGTACCGACCGCGAGGAATTTGGCGGTATCCATGATGATTTCATCCGCCAGCGGGTCTCCGAGTTCCGCAGCTTCCATGATCGCCAGCGGAGTGATCGCCGCACCGGAGGACTGCAGTTCCCGCAGCGTGCTGGGGCGGCCAAGCTTCAATTGCTCGACGCAGCGCTTCACAATGTTCACCGCGCCGGCGTACGCCTCAAGCGTGCCATGCTGCCCGGTCCCTGCCAGCAGACGCCCGTTGTCCATTTCGATGATGATGTGCCCGCATTCGGCTCCGTGAGAATGGGCGCCTTCGAGAATGCTGC